>CAMOUD010000063.1 GCA_946626215.1 uncultured Lachnospiraceae bacterium | reverse complement strand
AGCAATTCCTCTCGGTAATTGAATTACCGAGAATCCTTGCTATTGATCTTGAAGACGGGCAGGATCAGGGAGGCGGCCGCCACCATATAGGGGTCGCCGGTCCGTCCCAGAAAAAAGGTATCCGCCATGTTGTAGACCAGGATGATCAGCTGGCCCAGGACCGTGGGCACGGCCATGGTCCGGACGGCGGCCGGGACCGGCATCCGCTCGAACAGATAGGTATTGTCTTTCTCTCTCATGTTCCTTGTCTCCTGTTCTTTCTTCCGCCCCCGCCCCCTCCGGGGAGGAGGGCTCAGAGGTCCCGGACGATCCGCCGGTAGACCAGGGCGGAAACGATCACCACCAGAAGATCCGAGACGAACTGGCCCCAGACGACCCCGTACATGCCGAAAACCGCGTGCAGGATAAAGAGCATGGGGATATTGACAAAGGCCCAGCGGAAGATCCCCAGGAAGAGGGACTCCTTCCCCCGCCCGAAACCGTTGAAGAGGTGGATAAAGAAGAAGCAGAGGAATTTAAAGACGGTGGCCAGGCAGCGGATCCGCAGGAAGTCCGTGCCCAGGGCCACGGTCTCCGCCTCCGAAATAAAGATCCTCATGATCCCCGGCGCGAACCATTCATACAGAAGGACGCTGACCAGGGCAAAGCCGATCCCCAGCCGCCGGCAGAAGGTGATGACCTCCCGCATCCGGCCGTGGTCGCCCGAAGCATAGTTGTAGGCCACGATGGGGACCATGGCCTGGCAGATGCCGATGCCCACGTTCATGGGAAGCCGCTCCGCCTTCAGGACGATCCCTATGGCCGCCAGGGCGATGTCCGAATGGCCGCTCATGAGCCGGCCGATGACCACGTAGTCCAGGTCGAACAGGAGGGTGTCCACCGAGGAGGGGATCCCCACCGTCAGGACCATGCGGACAGACTCCCTCTCCGGAAGCCGGAAGGGATTGTGGAGGCGAAGGACAGACCCCTCTCCCAGCCTCCGGATGACCAGGATGAAATAGAGGCAGGACAGGCAGTTGGACAGGCAGGTGGCCAGGCCCGCGCCGAGGATCTCATTTCCCCTGGGCAGGAGCACGAACATGAACAAGGGGTCCAGGACGATGTTGACAAGACCGCCCATCATGACGCCGGTGCCCGCCTTTCCCGACTCGCCCACGCTCCGGAGCATGTTGGCCAGGACACCTCCCAGGACGGTGGGAAGCCCGCCCAGGACGATGACGCAGAAGGCGTAGGAAGCCGCGAAGCCCCTGGTATTCTCTCCCGCTCCCAGAAGGGAGAGCAGGGGATCCATACAGACAAGGACCAGCAGGGAGAAGGCAGCTGCGGTCAGGACGGAGATCCAGACGGAGAAGCTGAAGACATTTTCGGCTTCTCCCTTTCTGCCCTCTCCCAGAAGGCGGGAGATCTGGGCACCGCCGCCCACGCCGGACAGGCCCGCGATGGACAGGGTCAGGTTGTAGACGGGCAGGATCAGGGCGGCGGCGGCCACCATGCAGGGGTTGCCTGTCCGTCCCAGGAAAAAGGTGTCCGCCATGTTGTAGACCAGGATGATCAGCTGGCCCAGGACCGTGGGGACCGCCATGGTCCTGACGGCGTCCGGGACCGGCATGCTCTCGAATAAAAATGGATTGTTCTTCTCCCGCATCTTCTCTTCTCCTGCCTGTACCTTACTGAGCAGATTATAGCAGAGGAGGAGCCGGGACGCTATGAAAAGGGGGTGCCGCGCCGCTTGATTCCTGTCAGCTGACGCAGCACCCCCTTCATTTCTTTGCTTCCTGCTCAGGCCTTCCCTTCGCTGTCCGCCTGCCCCGGGCTGGTCCCGTCCAGACAGAAGAGCCCTCCCCTGCGGCGGATGGTCACATTCCGGAAACCGGCCTCCTCCATCAGGTCTCTGACCCTGTCTGCCCCGTACATGGTCATGCCGGGGATCTTTCCTTCCCAGAACCCGGAGTCCCCTGTCTCACAGCTGACGATCAGGCGGCCGCCCGCCTTCAGGACCCTCCGGATCTCCCGGAAGGCCGCCGGAACATCGGGCCAGAAATAAATGGTCTCAAAGGCCGTGACCGTATCGATCCTGCCGTCCCGGATGGGGATCCTGTCCGCTCCGGCGGCCTCGATCCGGCACCTTCTTCCCAGCTCCTTCCGGTTCGTTTCCCTGGATACCCGGACCGCGTCCTTCGATATATCGATCCCATAGACCCGGCCCTTCGGACACAGCTTCAGGAAACGGCTGATATTCTTTCCGCCTCCGCAGCCGATATCCAGAATGACGGAATCCTCCGGCCAGTCATACTCGCTTATGGTCCACCTGGCCATGGGGCTGTGGCCGATATTCATGGTCCGGAGCAGGACCCTCCCGGTCCTTCCCCGGGGATTCCCGAACAGGGACATTTCAGGCCCCTGTGCCTCCTGCTTTTCCTCCCGGGGCTCCCGGATCATATCATAAAAGGTCACCTGGTCGTTCATCCTGCGGGTCCCCCAGATCCGCATGCCCAGATGGGCGTACCTGTCCGCCTTGTCCCTGGTATCCGTATCCAGGATGCAGGGGACGCCCAGCCTGTCCGCCTTTTCAAAGGCCAGGTCCATAAGCTGTCTCATACAGCCCTGGCCCTGGAAAGCCTCCATGACCACCAGCATGCCGACGCTGACATAGCGCTTCTTTTCCTTTTTCAGCTGCTGTTCCAGGGAGGTCCCTCCGGCTGATATCAGCTTCAGGAACTTCCGGGTCCCCGCAGGGCCCATGGCCCGGCAGATCCCGCCCACCAGGGCCAGGGCCTGGCCCAGGGACATCTCATCCCCGGAATCATTAAAGTAGATCAGGCCCTCGATCCGGTCCGTGACTGACCAGAGGTTCCCGGTCTCCATGGCCGTCCGGATCAGGACCTTCATGTACCGGGTCATCTGGTCCCTGGTCAGGCCCAGAAAGGGAAAGCCCCCGATCTCCTCTCCTCCGTCATGGTGCAGAAAGGATTCTGCCGCCTGCTCCGCCGCCCTCTGCAGCTGGTCCTGTGTCAGCTCTGTTACCCGATATGCCATGCTTTCCTCCCTGCCCCCTGCGGCCTCCCTGTCAGATTCCTCCTGTCTATTATAGTTATCCACAACTAACCATGTCAAGGAGTCCGGGACCCGGGGCGGGCTGCATGGTCTGAAAACCAGCTCCTTCCGGCTTCCATTCACGTGCCCTTTCGCCGGATCTCAGGCCGGATCTGAGCAGGAAAAGACAAAGACGTCCCGCGTAAAGAAAAAAAAGCCGGAAAACAACAATACAGCCGCCCCGGCACGGACCGGGACGGCTGCTCTCATTTCATGGCCTGCCCTGCGGCAGGCGGATGGTCTTATTCCTTTTCCAGGATCATGGACAGGGCGCCGTAGAGGATGGAATCATCGCCCAGGGCAGCGCTCTTAAGCTTGACAGTGGTCCGGATGGAAGGCATGCAGTACTTGTCGACTTCCTTCTCGATCCTTTCCATGAAGTAGTCGCCGCAGGCTTCCATGACGCCGCCGCCGTAGACCACCATGTCGGGGCTGATGGCATTGATCATGTTGCCGGTGGCAACGGCCAGATAATGGCAGGCCCTGTCAACGGCCTCCACCGTGACCGCGTCTTCCTTGGCCAGGGCCTTCTTGAGATATTTGCTCTTGAAGACGCCGTTGCCGGTGATCTTGTCAGCCAGACGGCACTCTCTGCCGCGGCCGGCCTGCTGACGGATGTAGGCGGACATGCCCTTCTTGGAGGAGAAGGCCTCCAGGCAGCCTCTCTGTCCGCAGCCGCACAGAGGTCCCTCGGGATCCAGGATCATGTGGCCGTACTCAGCGCCCTTGAAGCCGGTGCCGGTGAAGAGCTTGCCGTCCAGGATCAGGCCGCCGCCCATGCCGGTGCCTACGAAGAAGCCGACGACATTGTCGCAGCCCTTGGCGGCGCCGTATTTATACTCGCCCAGGACGCCCACGTTGACATCGTTGCCGATATAGAAGGGAGCGCCGAACCTGGTCTCGATGGGGGTCTTGATATCATAGTCCCTCCAGGGCAGGTTGGGGGAGAAGAGGACGATTCCGGTCTCCTGATTGATAACACCGGGAGCGCCGGCCGCGATGGCGTTGATCTGGTTCTTTTTGATGCCGGCTCCCTCCAGGAGCTCATCGACCACGCTGCAGATCAGTTCTTCCACGTTGGAGGAATCCGCTCCGCCGTCCTGGGTCTTTTTCTTGATCCTGTGGATGATCTCATTGTCCTTGTTGAAGACAACGCCCAGGGTCTTTGTCCCGCCGATATCCAGACAGATGTTGTATTTTTCTTTCATTTTGAGTGCCTCTCTCCCTCTCAGGGCCATGCTGGTGTGTGTTGCTGTCCGGCCCCATGCCGGACCAGCCTCTTCCTCTACAGTATACTGGAAACCGGGAAAAAAATCACCCCCGGACAGGAAATGTCCTTCCCGCGGCACAAGTTGTTCCGGTTCCTCCTTTAGGCAGGTTGTCCAAAGAAAGGAAACCATATTTGTGAATTTAGTTTCTTATCATTCCCTCCTCCCTGTTGTACAATATAGGAAACCAACTGTAAAAAACAGGTTTCCTCAGAAAGGAGGACGGGCATGGACAGAGAAAGGGACCGGATCCGGGTCCTGGAGGGGACCATTCAGGTCTTCAACCGCAAGGGACTCAAGTTCACCATGGCGGATATCGCCTCCCAGGTGGGCATGAGCAAAAAGACCCTCTACGTACTTTTCGCCGATAAGGAGGACCTCCTCCTTTCCATGGTCGACTACTGCTTCGCTTCCATCAAGCAGGCGGAGGAGGCTGTCCTGGCAGACCCCTCCCTGGATACGCCCGAGCGCCTGAAGCGGGTCCTGGGCGTCCTGCCGGAGGTCTACGATTCCATTGACCTGACCCGGCTGTCCGAACTGGAAGCCCGGTTCCCCAGGGTCTACGGCAGGGTCCGCGAGCGTCTCGAAAATGACTGGGAGGGAACCATCTCCCTCATGGAGCAGGGCATGAAGGAAGGGCTGATCCGGCCGGTCAGCATTCCCATCTTCAAGCTCATGTTCGAATCCGCCCTGGAGCGCTTCTTCCAGGAGGAAGCCCTGCGTCAGGCAGGTCTCAGCTACCGGCAGGGCCTGGAGGAGGTCGTCGGCATCCTGGTGGAGGGGATCCTGGTCCGGGAGACCTGAACCAGAACGGTTCCATCGGCAGAAACAGTGACAGAAAAGCATTTCCATAGAAACAAAAGCGGGAGGATATGAAACATGAAAACACTGACTAAGGGCAAAATGTGGTGCTTCGCCATCGGACAGTTCGGCTGGTCCCTGCTCTCGGCCCTGATCACCAACTGGCTGGTCTATTTCTATCAGCCGGACGCCGATTCCATCGCCGCCGGCCAGACCCTCTTCATTCCCCAGGGCAGGGCCATCCTGGGCATCGTCACGGTCATCGGCGGCATTTCCGCCCTGGGCCGGATCTTTGACGCCGTCACCGATCCCATGATCGCCAACCTTTCCGACAGGTCCACCAATCCGGAAGGCCGCCGAATCCCCTTCATGAGGCGGATCGCCCTGCCCTTTGCCCTGGTGACCGCCCTGGTCTTCTGGGCCCCGGTGGGCGCCGTTTCCGGGATCAACTGCGTCTGGCTCCTGGTCACCCTCCTGCTCTTCTACCTCTTCATGACCACCTACTGCACGCCCTACAACGCCCTGATCTCCGAACTGGGCACCACCCAGGATACCCGGATCTCCATCTCCACCTATATTTCCGTTACCTTCCTCCTGGGCTCCGCCATCGGCTACGCGGCCCCCTACATCTGGGGCGCCCTGACCCCCTCCTTCGGCAGGATCATGGCCATCCGGATCACCTTTATCATCCTGTCGGTCATCGGCTTCATCGCCCTCCTGGTCCCCACCTTCACCATCCGGGAAAAGGACTACGTGCACACCGTTCCCTCCAATGACGACGCCTTCACCTCCCTTGCCAAGACCTTCAGCAACGGTGACTTCCGCGTCTTTGTAGGCTCCGACGTCCTCTACTTCGTGGCCCTGACCATCTTCCAGACAGGCCTGCCCTTCTTCATCACCGCGCTGATGAAGCTGCCGGAGACCATGACGACCGTTCTTTACATCGCCATGACCCTCCTCTCCTTTGTCTGCTACGCCCCGGTCAACATCCTGGCCCACCGGATGAACAAGAAAAAACTGGTCCTGATCGGCTTTACCGGCCTGTCCGTCGTCTATATCATCACCGCCGTCTCCGGCCTGGCCGGCATCTCCGGCATGATCTGGGGCGTGGTCATCGTCTGCCTGGCCGCCTTCCCCATGGCCATCCTGGGCATCCTGCCCCAGGCCATCGTGGCGGATATCGCCGAGGCCGACGCCGTCGTTACCGGAGAGAACCGGGAGGGCATGTTCTTCGCGGCCAGGACCTTCGCCTTCAAGATGGGCCAGTCCGTCTCCATGCTCCTCTTCACGGCCTTTGCCTCCATCAGCCCTGAGACAGGGGCCGGCTACCGGATCGCGGCTGCCGTCGCGGCCGTCATCTGCCTGACGGGCGCCCTGGTCCTCTCCCGCTACAATGAAAAGAAGGTCCTTTCCATCATCACCCACTAATCTCTGATCCGGGAACTGACATGATAGGGTCCGGGCCCCGCGGCATACGCCGCGGGGCCCTTTTCTCTTCCCTTCTTTTTCTTCCCTTCTTTTCCTTCCCTTCTTTTCTCTTCCTTTCTTTTCTCTTCCTTATCTTTTCTCTTCCTTTCTTTTCCCTTCGCTTCCCTTCTCCTGCAGCCTCCCCTCCTGTCGTCCCAGAAACAGGGAAAAAGAACGGATTAACGGTCTTTGTTCCCGCAAACTCCCTGCCGGGTGTAGACTGGTAACTGGAAACCTGTCATTCAGTCACCATTCAGGAGGCATTATGAAAATCAGATCAATCACATCCATCCTTCTGGCCGCTGCCATGTCCCTTTCCCTGGCGGCCTGCGGAGGCGGATCCTCTTCCGGGAACGGCTCCTCCGCTCCCTCGGAAAGCGGCAGCAGGGAGGGCATTGTTTCAGACCAGTTAGTCCAGTTCGGAGACTATGACTTTTCCGACGAGGACACCTACATCGACATGACCAATGTCAGTGAGATGGACGGCAGGCTCTACGCAGGCGGCAATCTCTCCGGTCCGGAGGGCGATTACACCTTCATCGGAAGCTTCCTGCCGGACGGCTCCGATTTCCGGGAGATCCGGGTGGGAGACCCCTACGCCTCCCTCTACATATCGGCCCTGGCCTTCGCCGAGGACGGGTCCGCCTGCCTGGCCATGACCCAGTACAGCGAAGTCTCCGCGGAAGGAGGCACCCTGGCCGCCGACGAGGAACCGGAGCTCCTCCTGTATCTGAAAAGAGTTGACCCCGACGGAAAAGAGGTCTGGTCCGTTCCCCTCCGGGGAGAAGGTCCGCAGGACGACTACTACTATGCCGGTTCTGCCGTGATCTCCGGCGACAGGGTCTATGTGGCCGGCAGCTTCGGCGTCCGGATCTTCTCCTATGAAGACGGATCCAGCCTGGGGCAGGTGGACGGCATCAAGGCCAGCGACTCTGATGTCTCCCTCATCCCCATGGGGGACGGGACCCTCTATTTCCGGCAGATGGAGGACAGCGGCAAGACCCGCCTGACCCTCATCGGCGAGGACGGAAAGACCGGCCAGTCCGTTACAATGCCCGAAACCAGGGGCGTCTGGATCAACCGCCTCCGGGCAGGCTCCGACGGCCGTCTCTACGGCGGGACCGAAAAAGGAATCTACGCCTTCGCGCCCGGCGATACGGACTTTGCCCAGGTCGTCAACTTCGTCAGCTCGGATATTGCCCTGGAACAGGTGGAGGACGTCCTTCCCCTGGCGGACGGGTCCTACTTCGTGACGGGATACGGGGACGGTTCCTATGAATATCACCTCATGACCCCCCTGGATCCTTCTGAGATCAAGGACAAGAAGGAAATCACCGTGGGCATCCTCTATTCGGATGACAGCGTCCGCCGGCAGCTCACGGCCTTCAACCGGGAAAACGAGGAGTACCGTCTGGTCCTCCGGGATTATTCCGAAAACATGGATGATTCCGAGGACGCCTACGAAAAGATCCGCGAGCAGTACAACAACGATATCATTTCCGGCTCCGCTCCGGACGTCATGATCCTGGACTTCTCCTCCAACCTCTCGGCCTACATCAGCAAGGGAGTCTTTGAGGACCTGACCTCCTACTGGGAATCCGATCCCGACCTGAAGGACGGCGAATATGCCGACAACGTCCTGAACGGCATCAATCCTGAAGGAAAGCGCTACCTGGTCACGCCCACCTTCAGCCTGGAAGGCCTCTCCATCCGGACCTCCGACCTGGGCGGCAGGGACCATCTGACCCTGGCGGAAGCCATCCAGCTGGCAAAGGACAAGGGCATGGATCCCAGGAACCTCTTCGGCTATATCTACCGGGAGGGCCTCCTCTACAACGCTCTGGGCCTGACAGGGAACCGCTTCATCAACGAAGAGGACGGCACCTGCTCCTTTGACACCGGAGAGTTCGCCGAGATCCTGACCTACGCGGCCACCCTTCCCACCAGCGACCAGATGGACGAGTCCGCCTGGGAGGATGGCCAGACCCTCTGGAGAGACGGCAAGGCCCTGCTCCACAACCTCTACATGTCTGAGGTGGATGAATACCAGCTGGAGATCAAAGGCTACATGGGAGGCCCCGTCACCATCATGGGCTTCCCGGGCACAGAGCCCTCCTCCCCCTGCTTCTATCCCTCCTACTACCTGGCCATCTCCAATGGCTGCAAAGACAAGGACGCGGCCTGGGCCTTCATAAAGAGCTTCTTTACCGAGGAATACCAGGACAGCATCAAGTGGAACTTCCCGGTCCGGATCTCCTCTCTGGACAAACAGATCGAGGACGCCTGCACCCAGAAGTACTATACGGATGAAAACGGGAACCAGGTCCCCGAGGAACCCTCTGTCTGGGGCATCGGCAACAACATCGAGGTCAGGATGGAAGTCCTGTCCCGGGAGGAAGGCAAGACCATCCGGGACCTGCTCCTGAGCATCAAGGATCCCGTTTTCTATGACAGCGAGATCCACGACATCATTGAGGAAGAGGCCTCCGCCTTCTTTGCCGGATCCAAGTCCGCCGAGGAGGTCTGCGGGATCATCCAGAGCAGGGTCCAGATCTACCTGAGCGAGAACAGATGATCTCCTGTCAGGGCAGACGCCTGTGACCGGCCTTCTTCCCCTCACGGGCATCAGCAGGAACAGCCCTGCATCCATCACCAGCATATAAGGACCCCTCCGGGCGCGTGCCCGAAGGGGTCCTTATGTTTCACTTCCTCGTCAGGTCGCCTGGCCGGCGTCCATGTCCAGGACCTGGTCCGCCATCCGGAGCGCGCTCCTTCTGTGGGAGACCATGATGATGGTCCTCTTCTTCCTCCTCTGCTCCTGCTGCAGGGCCTTGAGGATCAGGCCCTCATTGAGGATATCCAGGCTGGAGGTGGGCTCGTCCAGAAGGAGGACGGGAGCGTCATGATACAGGGCCCTGGCGATGCCGATCCTCTGCTTCTGGCCCTCGGAAAGGGTATCTCCCAGCTCTCCCACCCGGGTGTCATAGCCCCCCGGGAGGCCCTCGATGAAGCTGTCGATTGCGGCCGCCTTGGCTGCCAGCCGGATCCTGCAGGGATCTCCGTCTTCTCCCTCCATGCTGATGTTGGCGGAAATGGTGTCGTCAAAGAGATAGGTCTCCTGGAAGACACAGGCCTGGATCCTTCGGAGATTCCTTGTCTGGATCCGTCTCAGGTCTGTCCCTTCGGCCAGGACCTGTCCCTGGTCAGGATCCCAGAACCGCATGAGGAGCCGCAGCAGGGTGGACTTGCCGCAGCCGCTGGGCCCGCAGATCCCGGTCACGGTCCCCGCCGGGAAGAGGGCCGAAAAGTCTGTCAGGACCCGGCTTCCGCCCGGATAGGAGAAGGTCACGCCCCTGGCTTCCAGGCCCAGGGCCAGTTCCTCCGGATCTGCCACCTCTCCGTCTCTGACCTCCTCCACGGCAGGCTCTTCCTCCAGGAGCCGGAGGACCCGCTCGCCGGAAGCCAGGGTCTGTCCCAGGTCATTGGCCAGCCTGGACAGGGCAAAGACCGGTCCGTAGGAATACAGGAGGCCGAAGAGGGCCATCACGGCCCCGTCAGGAGAAATACGGCCGGTCTCGGCCGCGGTCAGGACCAGGACTGCCAGGATCAGGACAAAGCCCATGGAAAGGAGCTCTGTCAGCATCTGCTGGATCCCCTCGATTCGGGAAAGGCCCTCCTGGATGGAGGTCAGGCCCCGGCTCCTTTCATCCAGCCGGGCGGCCCTGTCCCGGCCGCGTCCGTACTGGATGGTCTCATCCAGGCCCCGCATGGATTCCAGAAGGAAGCTGTTCATGGCTCCGAAGGCGGTCCTGGAGGCCATGCCGCCCCGGGCGTTCCTGCGGCCGATCCGGACAGGGATCAGGGCGCCCACGGTCAGGTAGGCGGCCAGGGCCAGAAGGGCGGCCGGAGGATACTGGACCCCGATACAGACCGTCATGATCAGGCCTGTCACCAGGGCAATGGCAATGGGAGAAATGGTGTGGGCGTAGAAGACCTCCAGAAGCTCGATGTCCGTGGTCAGGATGCTGATCAGGTTCCCCTTGTCCTTTCCCTCCAGCCGGGCCGGACACAGGCGCCGCAGGGCCTCGAAGACCTTATGCCGGATCAGGGCCAGGAGGCGGAAGGCGATATAGTGGTTGCAGTACTGCTCCCCATAGTGGAGGATGCCTCTGGAAACAGCGATGCCCATCAGAAGGAGGGCAAAGGCGCCTGCCTCCCCTGCCGGGCCCTTCAGGCCCATGAGGACCATCAGCCTTCTCCCGGCCAGGACGGTCACAAAGATGGAGCAGAGCTGGCCCAGGACGCCCAGAAGGATGGCGAGGACCATGATCGGGACCAGAGGCTTTACCAGACGGATCAGCCGCTTCATGATGGAAAGACCGGCCCTCCTTTCCAGGGGAGGGATCTCTTCCTCCCTGCCTTCTTCCTCCTGAAGGGGAGGGGCCTCGGCGGGAGCTTCGCCGGCGGAAGCGCCGGAGAAGGTCTCCGTTTCCATCTGTTCCTTATACATCCGCTCGTAATGGCCCTTCCACCGCAGCAGGTCCTCATGGGTCCCGTTCTCGGTGGTCCTGCCCTTTTCGAAGAGATAGATCCGGTCCGCGTCCCGGATGTTGGCGAGCCTGTGAGAGATCAGAAGGATGGTCTTGCTGCCCCGAAGGGACCGGATGACATCCATGATCATGGCTTCGCTTTCCAGGTCGATGTTGGAGGTGGCCTCGTCCAGGATCAGGACCGGGGCGTCCCTGAGAAGGGCCCTGGCCAGGGCCAGGCGCTGGCGCTGGCCGCCGGAGAGGTTGGAGCCGCCCTCCAGGAGCCTGTAGGAAAGACCGCCGCCTGCCCGGACAAAGTCAGCCAGACGGACCCTCTCCAGGACCTCCCAGAGCCTGTCCTCTGCCGCGTCAGGATCCGCCATCCGGAGGTTGTCCTCCACTGTGCCGCTGAAGATAAAAGCCCCTGAAGAGACCAGGGTCACATGGGAAAGAAGGCTGTCCTCCCGGATGTCGGAAAGCTCCTTCCCGTTCAGGTAGATATGGCCCCGGTAGCCCCGGAGCATGCCGGCCATCAGGGCGGCCGCCGTGGACTTGCCGCAGCCGGACTCGCCGGCGATGCCGATCAGGGACCCGGCGGGGGCCTTGAGGGAAACGCCCCGGAGGGCGTCCTCCGGCTCTGCCTCCTCTTCCTCCCGGGCGGGGTAGGCATACCGGACCCCCTGGAGGTTCAGGGAGACCTGGTCCCCCTCAAGGACCTGGGTCCCTGCTTCAGGCTCCGGCAGGTCCAGGAAGGCAAAGATCCGGTCGCTGGCCGTCATGCCGTTCATGGCGATGTGGAAGAAGGACCCCAGGAGCCGCATGGGAAGGAAATAGTCCAGGGCAAGGAAAAGGATCATCAGGGCTCCGGCCGCGTCGGTCCTTCCGGCCGTATAGGAGGAAAGGGCCGTCAGCATGCCGGCGGCCGCGCCGCCGTAGGCCACGATATCCATAACGATGACCGAGTTCAGCTGCATCTGCAGGACCTTCATGGTCACCTTCCGGAACCGCTCCGATTCCCTGTCCATCTCCCTGGCCCTTCTCCTGTCGGCCCCGAAGATCTTCAGGACCGTCATGCCCTGGATGGAATCCAGGAAGGAATCGCCCAGATCCATGTAGATATCCAGATAGGAGCGGAGGATCCTTTTGGCGATCTTCTGCACGATGACGATGACCGCCGGGATCAGGGGCACGCAGACAAAGAGGACCAGGGCCGACCGGAGGTCGAACCGCATCAGGTACAGAAAAAGGGTCAGAGGGGCCAGCAGGGAATAGAAGAGCTGGGCCAGATATTTTCCGTAGTAGGTCTCCAGCTGCTCCACCCCTTCGGAGGCCAGCTGCATGAGCTCGGCTGTCCGGACCTGGTCCCGGCAGCCCCGGCCCAGGCGCAGGAGCTTGTCATAGATCCTGCCCCTGAGGACCCTTCTGACATCGGCGCCGGCCATAAAGGAGGCCCGGACGCTCATCCGGCCGCAGAGGGCCCTGACCAGGACCGAAAGGACCATGGTCAGAAAGAGGGGAAGAAAGGTATCTGCCAGAGGATCTCCCTCCAGGACAGAGCGCAGGAGCGCCGTCAGGCAGGTGAAAAAGACGACCCGGCCCGCCAGGCCGGCCCATTGCCAGAAGACCTGCCAGGCCACATATTTGCCGGACCCCTTCAGGAGCTTCATCAGTCTGGGTTTAATCATGGATCTCTCCTTCCTTACGCTGTATTGAGCAAAGATACAGTCATTATATCATCGATCGGCCCTTCTTTCCCTGACCTCGAAGTATAAAGAGAAGAAGAAGGCGGAAAGAC
>CAMOUD010000062.1 GCA_946626215.1 uncultured Lachnospiraceae bacterium | reverse complement strand
TGTATCCGGATAAGATTGCTTTTCCGTTCGTGAAGAAGTGTCAGACTCCCACGGCGGAACAGCAAGCTCGTAGATTCAATCTACGAGAAGCTGACCGTGGACCAGCTGCCTTAAGAGACCGAAGACCTGTTCATGAGGGATACGCTATGGAAACAGCAAGCGGAAGGCTGACCGTCTTTTTTGAAGGCCCCTTCTGGGCCGGTCTTTTTGAACGGATCTCAGCGGGTGAGCTGTCTGTCTGCAAGGTCACCTTTGGAGCGGAGCCCAGTGACCGGGAGGTCCTGGAGTTTATCCTCCGGCACTCCCATACGCTCCGTTTCAGTCCGGCTGTCACAGCGAAAATGAAGCAGACAGCTGTCAATCCCAAACGGAGGCAGCGCATGGCGGCCAGGCAGCTGCAGAAAACGGGGATCGGGACCAGGTCCCGGCAGGCCCTCCAGCTACAGAGGGAAGAGATGAAGCTCCAGAGAAGGCAGGTCAGCAGTAAGGAGCGGGAAGCTGAAAAGCAGAGGCAGTTCGAGCTCCGCCAGCAGAAACGGAAGGAAAAGCACCGGGGACACTGACCGGACCGGGACGGAGACCAGGAGGTGGAAAGCATGCGGCACGCAGGGACAAGAAGACTGGAAACGAAGCGCCTGATCCTGAGGAGATTTGTCATGGAGGACGCCCGTGCCATGTTCGAGAACTGGGCGTCTGACGAGGAGGTGACCAGATACCTGACCTGGCCACCTCATAAAAGCCCGGAGGTCACCAGGTCGGTGCTGGAGACATGGACCTCGTCGTACGCGGACCAGAGCTTCTATCAATGGGCCATTGTCCTGAAGGAAGCGGGAGAGAGGCCCATCGGATGCATAAGCGCTGTGGGCTTGAAGGAAGAGACTTCCTCCGTGGAAATCGGCTATTGTCTGGGACGGCCCTGGCAGCATCAGGGGATCATGACGGAAGCCCTGGGCGCGGTCATAGACTTCTTCTTTCAGGAGACGGGAGCCTGCCGCCTGGAAGCCAGGCATGATCCCCGGACCCCCTCATCCGGCAGGGTCATGCAAAGATGCGGCATGACGTATGAAGGGACCCTGAAAGGCACAGACCGGAACAACCAGGGGATCTGCGATGCCAGCTGGTACGCTGTCCTGAGGCCGGAGGACTGACAGCCTGCAGGGGGCATAAGGATCCTGGCCCTGAACGGCAGCCCCAAACGGGAACAAAGCGACCATGCACATCACCCGCGCCTTTTCGGAGGGGATGAAGGAGGCCGATAGGCAGGAGATCCATATCATCCATGCGGCTGCCGATTCCTCAGCAGCAGGCATATCTTCTGGCCCGCTAAAGCCCGGTTCAGCTTGTGCTTTCCGGAGAGGCATATGATCATTACCGTTCCGGAAAGCCCCATGTTCAGTGCTCCGGAGGCGGAATCGTCACCATTCCCGGGCTGGCTCTTGTCAAAGAGGCTGATAAGCAATACGCGGAGACAGGAGAGGTCGAAGAAGCTCAGCCGGAAGCGATCGGCTCCCCTATGATCCCGGAAGACCAGTACGGGGCGATGGTGAATTGAGGATTATAAAACAGGCTGTCCGTCCGGAATCAGGAAGGCAGCATCCGCATATAGGCGCCCGCCGCATTCACGTGTATGCAGCGGGCGCCTATATGCATGTCCAAACATATGAAGGTAATCGTGTTCCAGCAGAAACATCAGGACCTGAAGGTGTCAGTCATGGAAGGTATCCTTCAATCATGGATGACAAATCTAATAATCAGATTTAAAATATTGTAAAACATCGTCAATTGCTTTGAGGGAGAGACATGATCAAAGCTATTCTGCTGGATATTGACGGCACCCTTACGAACGATAAAAAGGAAATCACGCCCCGGACCAGGCAGGCCCTTATGAAGCTCCAGGACCAGGGGATCCGCCTGGCTCTGGCCAGCGGCAGGCCGGACCAGGGCCTCTTCCGGTTCGCCGGGATCCTGGAGATGGAAAAGCACCACGGCATCCTTGTCTGCTACAACGGGGCCAAGGTCCTGGACTGCCAGACCGGGGAGACCCTGTTTGAGCAGACCATGACCCGGGAGGAAGCCCGGGCCGTGCTCCGGCATATCAAACAGTTCGAAGTATCCCCCATCATAGCCAGGGGAAAGTATATGTATACGCCCGACGTCTACAGCGGCTTTCTGAACAGAAACGGGAATCCCATCAATATCATCGAATATGAATCCCGCTCCAACGGATACATGCTCTGCGAGAAGAGGGACCTGGAGGAATTCGTGGATTTCCCGGTGGAGAAGATCCTGACTGCCGGGGAACCGGAATATCTCCAGGCTCATTATGAGGAAATGATGGCCCCCTTCCGGGAGACCCTTTCCTGTATGTTCACCTCCGACGTCTATTTCGAGTTCACGGCCAAAGGGATCGACAAGGCGCAGGCCATAGACCAGTCCTTCCGCGCTTTGGGCTATGCCCCGTCAGAGCTCATGGCCTTCGGCGATGCTCCCAACGACCTCAGCATGCTTTCGTACGCCGGGATCGGAGTCGCCATGGGAAACGCGGACAGCAAGGTCAAGGAGGCGGCGGATCACACCACCGGATCCAACAATGAAGACGGGATCGCCGACGCCCTCGGTGCCCTGGCAGGCCATTTCCCTCCGGGGACCGGTCTCCTGTAAATCGGTCCAAATCCCATACTGGGAATCCCTTTAAAACAGTCAATATCACTGCGCTGCTTATTCCGCGCGCGATTTCAGAATGGAGGAGGGCATTTGTGTTTACAGTAAAGCAGATCCAGAGTCTGAATGAATTGGAACTGGCGGTATACCAGTATGTCATCCAGCACCAGACGGCCGTCCCTTATATGCGGATCCGGGAGCTGGCGGCGGAAGCCCATGTTTCTACTACAACGATCCTGCGCTTCTGCAAAAAGATGGACTGCGACGGCTACGCCGAGTTCAAGCTTCGGATGAAGCAGGAGTTTGGGCAGCAGACGACGGTCCAGGTCGCGGACGATACAGATGAGCTGCGGGGTTTTCTGGAGCGAATGAAAGGGGAGCCCTTTCAGCAAAAGCTGGATGAAGCTGTCTCCATCATAGCGAAAGCTGACCGCGTCCTCTGTGTGGGCGTATGCAACTCCGGATATGTGGCCATGCACGCCGCCAGGTACTTTACCTCCTTCGGTAAATTTTCTCTTGCTGTTACGGACCCCTTTTATCCGGTCCATCAGCTGGACGACCAGCTCACCACGGCTGCCGTTGTTTTTTCTATCTCAGGTGAGGCTCTCAATCCGGTCGCTCTGGCCAGGGACCTGAAAGAGCACGGCTGCCGCCTGATCTGCGTTTCGAATACCGACCAGAATACCATTGCCAGGCTCTCTGAAGTGACCCTGCCGTATTTTATCACGCATCGCAGGGTCTGGGGAGACAAAGAAATAGGTACGGAGGATATTGATTACACCTCTCAGGTACCGGCTGTGGCCGTGGCGGAAGCTCTGGGCAAGCGGCTGGGCAGGAGGCTGGTTGAGGAAGAATAAACCAGCTGACAGCAAAAAAACAAATTGTCACATCAAAAAAACAAGTTCCAAAAAGCGGAACTTGTTTTTTATTGTCTTCGGAATGATGTAAAAAAACCTCCTTTCCAGTATATTGAATCCAGGAGATTTCGATATCGAATCGGTTGAACTGCTGTCCCCGGGACCGGCCATCCAGGCGGGAGAGCAGGACGCATTAGAGGAGGATATAAATCAAATGGCAAAAAAAGTCCGTGACTATAAGAAGCTTGCCGCCGATATCAAGGATACCATCGGTGAAAGCAACATTATCACAGCAACGCACTGCGCGACCAGACTTCGTCTTGTTCTGAAGGAGGACCCGGATGATTCCGTGACCAAAAAGATCGAGCAGATGCCTGCTGTCATCCAGGTCGTCAAGGCCGGCGGCCAGTTCCAGGTCGTCATCGGTACCCACGCCAAGGATGTCTATGAGCACCTGGCGGGCATGATGACCTTCTCCGAGGAAGCTCCCGAAATCAAGGAAAGCCTGATCAACCGGGTCATCGCCATGATGTCCGGCTGTATCGCCCCCTTCGTATATGTTCTGGCCGCGGCAGGTCTGCTCCAGGGCGTACTGATCATCATCCGCCTGTTCGCGGATATCTCCGCCACTGGCGCGAACCAGCTCTATGACATGATCTCCTGGACGCCCTTTACCTTCCTGCCCGTCTTTATCGCGGTGGCCGGCGCCCGGCACTTCAAGTGCAATCCCTATATCGCCCTCTGGTGCTGCCTGGCCCTGACCAATCCCACCTGGGCCAACATCGCTGCCACCATCAGTGACGGAACTCCCCTGAAGTTCTTCTTCATTCCGCTGACTTCCGTCACCTATACCTCCACTGTCATTCCCCCCATCGTCCTGGTGGCTGTGCTCAGTTTCGTCGAACGAAAGATCGAGAAGGTCCTTCCCGATACCTTCCGGGCCATCGGCACTCCCTTCCTCTGCACCGTGATCATGGTCCCGCTGACCATCATGGTCATCGGCCCCGTTTCCACCCTGCTGGCAAACGGACTGGCAAACGCCTACAACGCTCTGTACGCCTTCCTTCCCTGGCTGGCTTCCGCGATCCTGGGCGCCGTCTGGCAGGTCCTGGTCGTCTTCGGCGTCCACTGGAGCTTCACTCCCCTGTCCATTGCCAACTATGCCAACATCGGTTTTGACCAGATGCAGCCCTTTATGGGCATCGCCGTCTGCGCCCAGACCGCTGCCTGCTTCGGCGTCTTCCTGAAGTCCAGAAACGCTGAGATCAAGAACGTCGCGGTCTCTTCCGCTGCCACCGGCCTGTTCGGTATCACCGAGCCCGCCATCTACGGCGTAACCCTCCGGTTCAAGAAGCCCTTCATCTGCGGCTGCATCGCCGGCGCCGTAGGCTCCGTAGTGGCATCCTTCTTCAATGCCCGCTACTTTGTCTACGCAGGCCTGACCGGCTTCCTGTCCATCCCCAATGCCATCTACAATGAGGCGGCTGCCGCCAACTGTGAAGCCCTCGGAACCGCGGGCAACTATTCGAACGCGATCTTCGGCGTACTGATCGGTACTGCTGTTGCCTGTGTCCTGGCCGTCATCCTGGTCCAGATCGTAGGCTTTGATGATCCTGTTGAAATCCCGGAAGAGGACGGGGATGACGCCGCGGATGCCGAAGCGCAGGAGCTTTCCGACGTGACCGTATGCTCTCCCCTGAACGGTGAGCTGGTCGAGCTTGCCAAGGTTCCGGACGCCACCTTTGCCGACGGGATCCTGGGCCAGGGCGTAGCCATTCTTCCCTCCGAAGGCAGGCTCTACAGCCCTGTGGACGCCACTGTCGCCTCTGTCTTCGATACCAAACACGCCATTTCCCTGGTCACCGACTCCGGCGCCGAGATGCTGATCCATGTAGGCCTGGAAACAGTCGCCCTGAACGGAAAGCACTTCAGCCCCAAGGTCAAGGACGGCGACAGGGTCAAAGCCGGAGACCTGCTCCTGGAGTTCGACCTGGACGCCATCAAAAAGGAATACAAGACCTTTACGCCTGTCCTGGTGACCAACGCCGACGACTTTGCCTCCATCGATGTAGTCCGGACCTCCGGCCCCGTCAGAGTAGGAGAGCCGATCTATACAGCAAAGGCATGATTCGAATCTGAGTACCTGACAAATGCTCATTAATAAAAAGGAGAATAAGCATGGCATTACCCAAAGATTTCCTGTGGGGCGGCGCGGTCGCCGCTCACCAGCTGGAAGGCGGCTGGGACCTGGATGGGAGAGGCCCTTCCGTCAGCGATGTCCTGACAGCCGGTACTGTTTCTGAGCGCCGCCGCATCACGGACGGCGTGGTGGAGGGTGAATCCTATCCCAATCACAAGGGCATTGATTTCTATCATACCTACAAGGAGGATATCGCTCTCTTCGCGGAGCTGGGCTTCAAGTGCTTCCGGACCTCCATTTCCTGGAGCAGGATCTTCCCCAAGGGAGACGAGCTGGTCCCCAACGAGGCCGGCCTGAAGTTCTATGACGACATGTTCGATACCATGCATAAGTACGGCATCGAGCCCGTCATCACCCTGAGCCATTTTGAAATGCCCTTCTATCTGGCCAAGCATTACGGCGGCTGGATGAACCGCAAGTGCATTGACTTCTTCGTCCGCTACGCCGTTGCCGTTATGGAGCGGTATAAGGACAAGGTCAAGTACTGGATGACCTTCAACGAGATCAACAACCAGTCTGACACCTCTCTGGATATTTTCGGATGGACCAACTCAGGCATCAGGTTCTCCGAGTTCGAAGATCCAAAGAAGGCCCTCTACCAGGCGGCCCATCACGAACTGGTGGCTTCCGCCCTGGTGGTCAAAAAGGGACATGAGATCAACCCCAATTTCCAGATCGGCTGCATGTGCTCATTTGTTCCTGTCTATCCCTACTCCTGCAATCCGGACGACGTCATGCTGGCCAATGAAGCCATGCACGGCAGGTTCTACTTCATGGACGTCCACTGCCGGGGCCACTACGGCGCCTACGCGAAAAAGGCCTGGGAACGGGAGGGCAATGCCCCCGTCATGGAGCCGGAGGATGAGAAGATCCTGGCAGAAGGCTGCGTAGACTACATCGGCTTCAGCTACTACATGTCGGACGCTGTCAAGAGCGGCACCAGGTCGGAGATCAAGACCGTGGGAAGCGCGACAGAATACTCCATCAAGAATCCCTATGTCAAGGCGTCCGACTGGGGCTGGCAGATCGACCCCGTTGGCCTCCGGTACTCCCTGAACGTCATGTATGAGCGCTATGAAAAGCCCATGTTCATCGTAGAGAACGGCTTCGGCGCCATCGACAAGCTGGAAGAGGACCATACCTGCGACGACAGCTACCGCATCGATTACCTTAAGGCCCACATCAAAGAGATGAAAAAGGCCGTGGAGCTGGACGGCGTAGACCTGATGGGCTATACCCCCTGGGGCTGCATCGACGTGGTTTCCTTTACCACCGGCGAGCTCAGAAAGCGCTATGGCTTCATTTATGTCGATCTGAATGACGACGGCACAGGAAGCGGGAACCGCTATAAGAAGAAATCCTTCGGCTGGTACCAGAAGGTCATTGCCTCCAACGGTGAGGTCCTGGACTGATTAAGGCAGGGCCCCGGACCTTATCCGCCGGATAAAACCTGATAACTGCCTCCCGGGGCGTATCCTTCCGGTACGCTCCGGCCCATTTGAACACAATGGAAGGGCCGGCCCCGCTTCCCGCGGAGCCGGCCTTTCTATGCCGTTATAACCAATACTATTTCCTGATCCGTTTCCTGCCCGGTCATCCGGAGCATCATTTTCTCCCGTGACAACAACGGAATGGATCCGGATCAGACCCTGAAGAAGAAGGCCTTGTCATAGGCGGCGTGGAGGGCCTCCCGGATCTGGCCGGGCTTTTCAGAGTCGCCGATCAGGGTCACGGTAAGACCTGCCTCCTCCAGCTCGTCCCTGAGAGACTTATCACTCCGAACGCCCATGGCCAGGACCACCAGGTCAAAGGCTTCGGAAGAAACATTGCCGGCCTTGTCCTTAAAGGAGGCGGTCCCTTCCCCGACCTCTGTCAGGGCAGTGCCCGTCCGGATGACAACGCCGTTGTCCGTCAGTCTCTTCAGGAGCAGCTTCTGGGCGCTGGCATAGAGGAGGGTCCCGACCTCATCCTGCATCTCCACGACGGTCACCTGGTTGTTGGCGCTCAGGAATTCCGCCGTTTCCAGACCGGTGACGCCTCCGCCGATGACTGCGATCTTTTTGCCTTCAGGCTTCACGGCCCCGGTCAGGATATCCGTGCTGGTCACGGCATGGTCCATGCCCGGAAGGTCAGGAATGATGGGATTTCCGCCGGTGGCCAGGAAGACAGCCTTCGCGCCAATCTCCTGGCAGAGGGCAGCCGAGCCGGGGGTATTCAGCCTGACCTCGATGCCGAGGTCCTCCAGCTCCAGCTTCATGGTCTCGATGAATTCCCCGAGGAGTTCCTTGTGAGGAGGGACATCCGCCAGGTTCATGGCGCCGCCCAGGCGGTCCGCCTTCTCAAAGAGGACAGGCTTGAAGCCTCTCTTTGCCAGGACAATGGCAGCCTGCATGCCGGCGGGGCCGCCGCCGATGACAGCGACAGGCTCTCCCTGGCCGGTCTTCTTCAGGGAGTCGTCCCCGAAGTGGAGCTCCCTGCCCAGGATGGGATTCAGGGTGCATTCCAGGGGCCTGCAGAGGTTCAGGATCCGGAAGCATTCCATGCAGCCGATGCACTTGCGGATCCTCTCGTCCCGGCCCGCCTTTGCCTTATTGCCCCACTCGGGATCGGCCAGATGGCCTCTGGCGATGCCGATGAAGTCGCAGACGCCTTCCTCCAGGAGAGCCTCGGCCACGGCGGGGTGCTTTAAGTTGTTGACGGCAATGACGGGGATGGAAACATTGGCCTTAATGGTCCTGGCCAGATGTTTCTTCCAGGCTTCGGGAAGAGAAGCGGGCTCAATGATGGTATAGCCGGACTCATAGGTTCCGCAGGATACATTGATGGCGGCTACGCCCAGCTTTTCACAGGTCTTCGCGATGATGACCGCTTCCTCCAGCTTCAGGCCGTCGGGAATGAATTCATCGCCGTCCAGACGGACAGAGATGGGATACCTGGGCCCGCAGTAGGCTTTGATCCCCATGATGATCTCCACCAGGACCCGCATCCTGCCCTGGAGGTCTCCGCCGTACTTGTCGGTCCTGTGGTTGGTATGAGGGGAGAGGAACTGCCCAATCAGATAGCCGTGGGCCGCGTGGATCTCCACGCCGTCGATGCCGGCCCTCTGGCAGACGACCGCTCCGGAAACGAACTGGCGGACCAGGTTCTCCACCTCCTCGGTGGTCATGGCCCTGGGCTTGTCCCCGACCACGGCGCAGGTCACATCCGAAGCGGAGACGGGCTGGCGGCCCCCGATCAGACGGGAAGGGGTCTGGTTGCCGGGATGATGGAGCTGGACAAAGATCCTGGAATCATAGGCGTGGACAGCCTCGGCCAGCCTGGTCAGGCCCTGGATGAATTTCAGATCGGTAACAGACAGCTGGCAGGGAGTGCCTACGCCGGTCTCATCATCGACCCGGGTGATCTCTGTGATGATCAGGCCCGCGCCGCCTCTGGCGCGTTCCTGATAATATCGGATGATCTCCGGAGAAGCGTCTCCTGTGGAGGCTGCCAGAGAGCAGCCCATGGCAGGCATGACGATCCGGTTCCTGAGCTCAAGGCCGCCGATCCGGCCTCTTTCAAATAACCTTGTATATCCCATAGTGTCCTCCTTTCGGGGCAGAGTGACTGTTTGCTTGGGTACTTCTGCTGTCATTATAATATGCCTCGGGGACAGACCACATTGTTGCCGGAAAACGAAAGGCATTGCCCGTCTTGTGCATCATGCACTATAATAAGGACATGGGGGAGACAGAGGTCCCTGACAGGCTTCCGTCCACCCCGGATTCCGGGTTTGACCGGACCGGTCATGGGATGTTGTCTGTAAATGGGAGGTGATGCTATGAAATTTCGTGAAATAATAACAGAACTTTCTCAAAAATACAGCATACAGGTCCTTTCGGAAGCGGATTCCGGGTCCCTCCTGGACCTGGCCTTTCTGGACGGCAAATCGAGACACTTTCCGGAGACTATTGTCTTTTTTGGTTATGACGACCAACTTCCGGACCTTCTGCCCCAGAACCTCTTTCTGATCTCCGAGGATCCGGAGGAGGCGCGTCATACTCTTCAGGCCTGGGTCCTGGCAAGAGGGGACGGAAAGATGAACCTGGCCCTGATCCGGAAGGCAAGGGCCGGCGCCTTTTTCAATGATGTGCGGGAGCTCATAGAAAAGCACCGGCGGTCCGGCTACTATGACGCCGTAGCGGATACCATGGAAAAGGTCCGGAACATACCGGCCCTGATCGATTCCGCCGCCCTGTCCTTCGGGGCCTCCCTGGTCCTCTGCGACATGGAATACAGGATCCTGGCCTGGTCGACCGCCATTCCTGTCACGGATTCTGTCTGGAAGGAGAACATAGCCAGGGGCTTCTGCGATTATGGATTCATCAAGGAGGTCCGGAGCCTCCGGGTCGTACAGACCAGAGCAGGGTCCGGCGAGCCCTTCGAGGTCAACTGCAGCCAGTCGCCCTACCGGAAGTTCGCCTGCCTGATCGAGATCGGAGGAGAGCCCGCGGGCTTCATCCTTCTGATCGAGACAGAGGAAAGCTACCGGGAGGTCCATCCCCGGATGCTCAGCGCTGTCAGCCGGGCCCTCAGCATCGGGATCCCCCGCTACGCCCCCGCCTGGATCCGGAAACGGTCCCCCCTCCAGACCCTTCTGTACAACCTGATGATCGGGGCCAGGCTTTCCGACTTCCCGGAGGCCATCCGGTACTTCCCCTCCTTCAGGGACTGCCGGGTGCTCTGCTTCAGAAAAGGCCGGACACAGGGAGGCGGAAGAGAAGACCAGACAGACTTTGGCATGGCCGACGCCCTGGAGGTCCAGATCCCCGGCTCGACCGTCATCTGCTTCAGGGGCTCCTTCTACATGCTCCTGTCGGATGCCCAGGCCGCGGACGCCCTGGAGGAGGCCTCCCCTCTTGTATCCTTCGCGGCCCTCCATGGACTTAGGGTCTCCACCAGCCCCCTCTTTGAGAACCTGGAGAGCTTCCGGGGCGCCTGCCTGGCGGCAGGCCAGGTCCTGGACCGGAACCGGGACGAGGGCAGCATGATCCTGACCTTTGAAAAGGCCCTTCCCGCCATCCTGGTGGATTCTCTGGACGGGCCCCTGGATAAGACCTTCTTTATCCATCCGGCCCTGAAGGCGGTCTCTGACTATGATGAGAGGAACGACAGCCACCTGCTGAAGACCCTGAAGACCTACCTGGCCCATGGAGAGAGCATCAAGGATACGGCGGATACGCTTTTCCTCCACCGCAACAGCGTCATCTACCGGCTGGGCAAGATCGAGGAGCTGGGCCGCGTCTCTCTGGCCGATCCGGAGACCCGGTTCGTCCTCCGCCTGGGCCTGGCTATCCGGGAAAGCCTGCAGGAAGGGAGGGAGGAAGAAGATTGAAGATCATACTGTCCCCGGCCAAAAAGATGAAGGTCCATACGGACACGCCCCTTCCCCTGACAGAGCCCCTCTTTCCGGACAGGACCAGGGAGGTCCTCTCCTATATGCGGTCCCTGACCTATGAGGAGGCAAAAAAGCTCTGGGCCTGCAATGACAAGATCGCCCGGGAAGCCTGGGATGCCCTGGAGAGGATGGATCCCGAAGGGTCTTCCCTCCTGACACCGGCCGTCCTGGCCTATGAGGGCATCGCCTACCAGTACATGGCCCCGGCCGTCTTCGAGGACGGGCACTTCGCCTATGTCCAGGACCACCTCAGGATCCTGTCGGCCTTCTACGGCGCGGTACGGGCCCTGGACGGCGTCCGGCCCTACCGGCTGGAGATGCAGGCAAAGGCCCGCGTGGCCGGATGCAGGGACCTCTACGCCTACTGGGGAGACGCCCTCTACAGGGCTGTCATGGACGAGAGCCGGCTGGTCATCAACCTGGCCTCTAAGGAATACTCCCGCTGCGTGGAAAAATACCTGAAGGAGGGGGACCGGATGGTGACCTGTCTCTTCGGGGAGTACGCCGACAGGGAAAGGACAAAGATCGTCCAGAAGGGGGTCTACGCCAAGATGGCCCGGGGAGATATGGTCCGCTACATGGCCGAGAAGGCCATCGAGGATCCGGAGGACCTGAAGGGCTACGAGAGGCTGGGATACGTCTACTCGGAGGAGGAGTCAGACCAGAACACCTATGTGTTCCTGAAGCCTCCCGGACATTTGAAGAATCGAACCTGAAAGAAGAGTACAGTCAAAAGGAGCACAGATATGCTGGAAATCGGAACAAAAGCGCCTTCCTTCAGCCTGCCGGACCAGAATGGACAGGTCCGCAGCCTGGAGGATTACAGGGGAAAGAAGGTCATCCTTTATTTCTATCCCAAGGACAATACCGCCGGCTGCACCAAACAGGCCTGCGGCTTCGCGGAACGCTATCCCCAGATCCGGGAGAAGGGAGCCGTGGTCCTGGGGATCAGCAAGGATTCCGTCAGGTCCCACAAGAACTTTGAGACCAAATACGGGCTTCCCTTCCCCCTTCTTTCCGACCCGGACCATGAAGTCATCGAGGCCTATGACGCCTGGAAGGAAAAGAAGAACTACGGGAAGACCTATATGGGCATCGTCAGGACCACTTACCTGATCGATGAAGAAGGCATCATCATCCAGGCCATGGACAAGGTCAGGGCGGCCGCCAATCCCGGCCAGATGCTGGAGGCCCTGTCCTGACAGGAAGAAGCAGGAGGAACAGTGGAACAGGGAGCCGGGCCATAAGAGGACGCGCCGCGGCTGCCGCATACAAGTAAGGGGGAAGATATGTTAAAGGTACTTATGATCAACGGAAGCCGGCGGCGATCCGGCTGCACCTACACGGCCCTGAGCGAGATCGCGGGCATCCTGGAAAAGGAAGGGATCGAATGCCGGATCCTCCATGTGGGCTTCGACGTCGTCAACGGGAGCCTGGACCGGATCGTCAAGGAGGCCGGCGCTCTGGCCGCCAAGGCGGATGCCGTAATCCTGGGCTCGCCCGTCTATTACGCGTCGCCTTCGGGAGAGATCCTGACCTTCCTGGACCGGCTCTTCTGGAACTACGGGGACCAGATGAAGCATAAGCCCGGCGCCGCCATCGTTTCGGCCAGGCGGGCGGGGACCACAGCCTCCCTGGACGTCCTCAATAAGTATTTCCTGATCAACGAAATGCCGGTGGTATCCTCCCAGTACTGGAACATGGTCCACGGCAACAGTCCGGAGGAGGTCCTGAAGGACGAGGAGGGCCTTCAGACCATGCGGACCCTGGGCCGGAACATGGCCTGGCTCCTCAAGTGCATCGAAGCCGGCAAAGAAAAGGAGATCCTTCCCCGGTCGCCGGAGGAACGGGCCCATAC
>CAMOUD010000061.1 GCA_946626215.1 uncultured Lachnospiraceae bacterium | reverse complement strand
TCTACAGGTTCATGCCGGAGCTGATCTATGAGGGCCATGTCTATGTGGCCATGCCCCCTCTCTACAAGGTCATCCCCAAGAAGGGAGAGGAGCGATACCTCTATGACGACTACGCCCTGGCCAAATACCGGAGGACCCATAAGGGGGAATTCACCCTCCAGCGCTACAAGGGCCTGGGAGAAATGGACGCGGACCAGCTCTGGGAGACGACCCTGGATCCGGACCGCCGCATGATGCGGCGGGTGGAGATCGAGGACGCCATGGCGGCCTCTGCCATGACGGCCCTTCTGATGGGATCTGAGGTCCCGCCCCGCAGGGCCTTCATCCATGACCACGCCCATGACGCGGAGCTGGATGTCTGACATCCGCTCCCCATACAGATACGCTGACTAAAGGAAACAGGCAATGGCAAAGAAAGAAGCAGACAGCAGGAAAAAGACCGGAACGCCCATCATTCCCCTGGAGGACCGGATCATCAAGTCCGAATACTCGGAGCTCATGCAGAAGTCCTATATCGACTACGCCATGAGCGTCATCGTGGCCAGGGCCCTGCCCGATATCCGGGACGGCCTGAAGCCCGTCCAGAGGAGGACCCTCTATTCCATGAGCGAGCTGGGCCTTCGCAGCGACAGGCCCCACAGGAAGAGCGCCCGCATCGTGGGCGATACCATGGGCAAATACCATCCCCACGGAGACAGCTCCATCTACGACGCCCTGGTCGTCATGGCCCAGGACTTCAAGAAGGAGGTCCCCCTGGTGGACGGCCACGGGAACTTCGGCAACATCGAGGGCGACGGGGCTGCTGCCATGCGGTATACGGAAGCCCGCCTGGAGAAGATCACCGAGGAGGCCTTTCTGTCTGACCTGGACAAGGGGGTCGTGGACTTCGTGCCCAACTTCGATGAGACGGAAAAGGAGCCTTCGGTCCTGCCGGTCCGGATCCCCAACTTCCTGATCAACGGATCGGAGGGCATCGCGGTGGGCATGGCCACGGCCACCCCGCCCCACAACCTGGCGGAGGCCATTGACGCCCAGATCGCCTATATGAAGGATCCGGAGATCAGCCTGGACCAGCTCATGCGCTATCTCAAGGGACCCGATTTCCCCACCGGCGGCATCGTGATCAACCAGGATGACCTGAAGGAGATCTACGAGACCGGCCAGGGCAGGGTCCGGATCCGGGGCCGGGTCGAGGTGGAAAAGGGCCGGGCCGGCCATATCAACCTGGTCATTACCGAGATCCCCTATACCATGGTGGGCAGCGGCATCGGCAAGTTCCTGTCGGACGTGGCCGCCCTGGCGGAGAACAAGCTGACGGGGGATATCATCGACATCACCAACCAGTCCTCCAAGGAGGGCATCCGGATCGTCATCGAGCTGAAAAAGGACGCGGATGTCGAGAACTTCAAGGCCCTCCTTTACAAGAAGACCCGGCTGGAGGATACCTTCGGCGTCAACATGCTGGCCATCGTGGACGGCCGGCCTGAGACCCTGGGCCTGAAGCAGATCCTGAAGTGCGGGGCCGACTTCCAGTATGAGATCGCCACCCGCAAGTATACCGCCCTGCTGGAGCGGGAAATGAAAAAGAAGGAGATCCAGGAGGGCCTGATCAAGGCCGTGGACCTGATCGACCTGATCATCGAGATCCTCCGGGGATCCAGGGACCGGGCCATGGCCAAGCGGTGCCTGGTGGAGGGAGACGTGACGGGCATCAGGTTCAGATCTCCGGAATCCTCCATCATGGCCGGGCAGCTCCGCTTTACCGAGGCCCAGGCCAACGCCATCCTGGACATGCGGCTCTACCGCCTGATCGGCCTGGAGCTGGAGGCCCTGATCAAGGAGCATGAGGAGACCCTGGCCAACATCTACCGCTATGAGGACATCCTGGAAAGGCGGTCCTCCATGACCGAGGTCATCAAGGGCGAGCTCCTTTCCTGGAAGAAGACCTTCGGCAGGAAAAGGCGGACCGAGATCACCAACGCCGAGGAAGCCGTCTATGTGGTCAAAAAGGAGGAGACCGTCAGAAAGGTGGTCTGCCTGATCGACCACAGCGGCTACGCCAAGGTCATGGACGCCTCCGCGGCCGGAAGGAACAAGGAGGCCATCGAGGAGGCCTACCGCTTCCGCATCCCGGCCAGGTCCGACGGCCGGATCGCCCTCTTTACCAGGGAGGGCCAGATGCACATCCTCAAGGTCCAGGACCTGCCCTCCGGCAGGCTCAGGGACAAGGGCGTCCCCATCGACAACCTCTCGGGCTTTGATTCCTCCTCCGAGCACCTCCTCTACGCCTGCTGCCTGGAGGCAGTCGCGGGCAGAAAGCTCCTCTTTGTGACGAAGGGGGCCATGATCAAGCTGGTGGAGGGCTCCGAGTTCGATACCATCCGGAAGACCATCCAGGCCACCAAGGTCGGAGAGGGAGACAGCCTTCTCCACATCGGCCTCTATGAGGATACGAAGACCATCGTCCTTCAGTCAGAGAAGGGCATGTTCCTCAAGTTCGAGGCTTCCTCCATCCCGGTCCAGAAAAAGACGGCCATGGGGGCCAGGGGCATGAAGCTGGCCGAGGGAGACTGCCTGGAGGCCGTCCACCTGCCCGCCGACACGGACACCGCCCCGGTCCATACCCACGGCAAAGAGGTGGATATCTTCAGGATGAAGATGAACAAGCGGGGCGAGAAAGGGACAAAGAAGCTCTGACTATAAAAAAGGCATAAAAAAGCTCTGACCATGTTGTGGGAAAGCCTCCTCCATGGTATGATGCAATGTGCCCAAGACAGGAAACCGACCCTTTATTAGTTTGCTTCAGAGGACAAGGAACAGCATGAGAGTAATAGCCGGAAGCGCCAGACGCATGAAGCTGGAGACGCCCAGGGGAATGGAAACCAGACCTACCCAGGACATTATCAAGGAAACCCTTTTCAATATGATTCAGTTCGACGTGCCGGGCTCCATCTTTCTGGACCTGTGCGCGGGCAGCGGCCAGATGGGGATCGAAGCCCTGAGCCGGGGAGCCAGGAGGGCCTACTTTGTGGAAAGCGGCCGGGAGGCTGCCGCCTGCATCCAGAAGAACGTCCACGCCTGCCACTTTGAGGACCAGGCCGTGATCCTCCGCCAGGACGTCCTTTCCGCCCTCCGCCATATCCACGAGAAGGAAGCGGACCTCATCTACATGGATCCGCCCTATGAGTCCGATACGGCCATGCAGGTCCTGCTGGCCCTGGATACCATGCCCTATGTGACGGACAACACCCTGATCATGGTGGAGACCTCCCTGGATTCGGACTTTGGAGCGCTGGAGGATACGGACCTTGTCATCGTCCGGGAAAAGGTCTATAAGACCAACCGCCACCTGTTCATTCGCAAAGGAGAAACAAAGGAATGAAGTCAGCCATCTATCCCGGAAGCTTTGATCCGGTCACCTTCGGACACATCGATATCATCGAGAGAGCCGCCTGCATGTTCGATGAACTGCGGGTCTGCGTGCTCTACAATAAAGCAAAAAGCTCGTTGTTTTCGGTAGAAGAACGTGTTAGAATGTTACAGAAAGTGACGGAAAATATCCCCAACGTCAAGGTGGATTCATTTACCGGCCTTCTGATCGATTACGCCCGGGTCAATGACATCCATGTGGCGATCCGCGGACTCCGCGCGGTCACGGACTTTGAGTATGAGCTGCAGATCGCCCAGACCAACAAGCTGCTTTCAGCCGGCAGTCTGGACACCATCTTCCTTACCACCAGCCTGCAGTACGCCTACCTGAGTTCCTCCAGCGTCAAGGAGATCGCCAGCTTCGGCGGGGACATTTCCCAGTGTGTGCCCGAAAGCATCGCCAGAGAGGTCTATGCCAAATACCCTCGCTGACCAGCCCTTTCGGGAACTTTCATTCGTACAGATTACAGGCCCTTCCGGGCCCCTTTGATAGAATAACAGGATAAGGAGATACAAGAATGGCAAGCAGGATTGAGCAGCAGATCGACGCGATCGAGGATTATATTGACAGCTGTAAGTTCGCACCTTTTTCCAAGACCAACATCATCGTGGACAAGGATGAGCTGGATGAGCTCTTAGAGGAGCTCAGGGCCAGGACCCCCGAGGAGATCAAGCACTACCAGAGGATCATCAACAACAAGGAGTCCATCCTGAACGACGCCCGCAAGAAGGCAGACGAGATGATCGCGGCAGCCACCGCCCAGACCACCGAGCTGGTCTCCGAGCATGAGATCATGCAGCAGGCCTATGCCCAGGCCAATGAGATCGTCCGCACCGCCACCCAGCAGGCCCAGGAGATCGTGGACAAGGCTGTGACCGAGGCCAACGCCTATCGCGGATCCGCTTCCCAGTACATGGACGCCATGCTGGAATCCCTGGAGGTCGATACCGCCAAGGCTCTCGAAGAGCTGACCGCCACCTTCGGAGACCTGCACTACAGGCTCAGCGGATATGTGGAGACCATCCGCCAGAACCGTGCAGAGCTTCTTCCTCAGAACGAGGAGGTCGACGCCGCAGAGGGCGAGCCTGAGAGCTATCCCGAGGACGGAGAAGAGGAATAATCGATTCTGTACGGACACCTTCCCGCGGGGAGGTGTCCGTTTCTTTACACATTTGGAGAATGAATGATTCCAGTAATGGACCGCTACGAGGCGGTGATTTTTGACGTCGACGGGTCTCTGGCGGATTCCATGTGGATCTGGTCCGCCATTGACCGGGAATATCTGGGCCGCTTCGGCCTTGCCGTGCCGGCAGACCTGGGCCACTCCATCGGAGGCCTCTCTCTCAGGGAGACCGCTTATTATTTTAAGGCCCGGTTCGGGATCAAAGATCCCGTGGACAAGGTCATGGAGGACTGGCACCGGATGTCCATCGACAAGTACCGGCACGAGATCTTTTTAAAGCCCGGCGCGGAGGACCTCCTGGACTTCCTCAGGAGCAGGGGGATCCCCATGGCCATTGCCACCAGCAACTCCCGGGTCCTGGCGGAGACCTTCCTGGAAGCCAGGGGCCTGACGGATACCTTCGCCTGCGTCATCACGGGCGATGAGGTGGAAAGGGGCAAGCCTGACCCCCAGATCTACCTGCTGGCAGCCGCCGGCATCCCCGCGGACCCGGCCCGCTGCCTGGTCTTTGAGGACATCCCGGCCGGGATCCGGGCGGGCAAGGCGGCCGGCATGGAGGTCTGCAGCGTCTATGACAAGGCGGCCCACGGCCTCCAGAAGAAGAAGGAAGAGCTGGCGGATTATTCGATCACGGATTTCAGGGACCTGGAGCTGGAAGCATGAAAAAAGGAAACTACGGATATCTGGAAAAAAGAAAAAGAAGGGCCATCCTTCTGGCGGCCTGCATGTTCCTTGTCACCGTCGGCATGTTCGCGGCGGCCAGGATCTATTTCGGCACCAATAAGAACGTCTTCAGCCTCCTGGCGGCCGTCATGTGCCTGCCCACGGGAAAGTTCATCGTGGACGCCGTCATGTACTGCCGGGCCAGGGGCTGCAGCCCGGAGGCCCGGGCCGCTGTCAAGGTCCACAAGGGGAGGCTCCCCAGGGCCTATGACCTCTACCTGACCACCTATTCGGAGAACTACCAGATCAGCCACCTGGTGGCGGCCCCCGGCCTGATCGTGGGCTATACCGAGGACCCGGCCTGCAGCCTCAAGGGGGCGGAGGCCCATATCAGAAAGATGATGGAGGAGAACGACCTGCCCGGCTATGAGGTCAAGATCTACCGGACCAGGGACAAGTACCTGGCCAGGCTGGACCAGCTCAACGCCAAAGGGGAGCTTCTTCCGCCGGAGACCGTCCAGGATATCATGGGCCTTCTCTATTCCATCTCTCTCTAAGAAAGGGATGCCGGACCATGAAGGAATTTACCATCGGCAGAGGAGAGAGCGGGCAGCGCTTTGACAAGTATCTGGGGCGCCTTCTTCCGGAGGCGCCCGTCTCTTTTCTGTACCGGATGCTGCGCAAGAAAAACATCACACTCAATCATAAAAAGGCGGAAGGCAGAGAGCTGCTGGCAGAGGGCGATCTGGTGACGCTTTTTCTGTCTGAGGAGACCTTTGACAAGTTCGCGGGCAAAAAGGCCGGCGAGGACGCCGAGGTCCGGCGCCTCCTGCGGGACGGGGCCAGGGCCGGGGACCTGAAGGTCCTCTATGAGGACGAGGACATCCTTCTGGCGGACAAGCCCGCCGGCCTCCTGACCCAGCGGGCGGAGGGCAGGGACGTGTCGGTCAACGACTGGCTCCTGGCCTACCTTCTGCGGCAGGCGGAGGATCCGGCGAAGACGGCCGCCTCCTTTGCCTCCTTCCGGCCTTCGGCCTGCAACCGGCTGGACCGGAACACCTCGGGGATCATCCTCTGCGGCAAGACCCTGCGGGGGGCCCGGTTCCTGTCCCAGGCCCTGCGGGACAGGACCCTGTCCAAGTATTACCTGGCCCTGGTCCGGGGCGCCATGCCTGCCTCCGGATCCATTGAGGGCTATCTGACCAAGGACAGGGCGGCCAACAAGGTGGCCCTCCACGACCATAAGGTGCCCGGAGCCGTCTACGCCAGGACCCTTTACCGGTGCCTGGGGACCCGGGGAGGCAGGAGCCTGGTGGAGGCAGACCTGGTCACGGGCCGGAGCCATCAGCTCCGGGCCATGTTCGCCTGGATCGGCCATCCCATCCTGGGCGACCCCAAGTATGAGGGACGGCCCTCCGGGGACAGGTCCTTCCAGCGCCTGCACTGCTGGCGGGTGGTCTTTCCCCGCCTGGAGGGAGACTTTGCCTATCTGTCCGGCCGGGAATTTACCAGCGATCCGCCGGAAAGCTTTGACTGGCCCCTGTAAGCGGGGCGGGAGGTACTATGCCGACCTGGAGTTCCAGAGGGCTCCGGGGATCCGTCTTCGAGGAGATGATCAACCGGACCAATGAAAAATACAAGGAGGCGGGCCTGGCCCTGATCCAGAAGATCCCGACTCCCATCACCCCCATCCGGATGGACAAGGAGTCCAGGCACATCACCCTGGCCTACTTCAACGAGAAGTCCACGGTGGACTATATCGGGGCCGTACAGGGGATCCCGGTCTGCTTTGACGCCAAGGAATGCGCTTCCCTGACCTTTGCCCTCCAGAACATCCATCCCCACCAGGTGGATTTCATGAAGCGGTTCGAGGCCCAGGGGGGGCTGGCCTTTTTCCTGATCTCCTTTACCTCCCTCCAGGTCTACTATTACCTGCCCATACGGCATTTCCTCCCCTTCTGGGAGAGGGCGGAGAAGGGCGGGCGCAAGTCCTTCCGCTATGACGAGCTGGACCTGACCTGGATCCTGCCGGACAAGCCCGGGGTCATGGTCCCCTATCTGGAGATGATCAACAAGGACCTCCTGGAGCGGGAGGAGGGGGCCGATTGACAGGCAGGGGCAAGGTTTTGTATACTGCTATGGTAGTTTTATGTGTTAGCGCTTTACCACACAAAAGTGTTTGGGAGACAAGATGAAAGAACCAGTCAACACCTATCAGGAGCTCCTGCACCAGCCGGAAGGCGTCCGGGACATCTACGGAGCCGAGAACGCCAGGCGCAGCCAGGTCATGGACAACATCATGCACCGGATGCGGCTCTACGGCTACGAGGACCTGCAGACTCCCACCTTCGAGTTCTTTGACGTTTTTTCCAGAGAGATCGGGACCACGCCCTCCCGGGACCTCTATAAGCTATTTGACAACGAGGGCAATACTCTGGTCCTGAGGCCGGACTTCACCCCCTCCGTGGCCCGGTGCGCGGCCAAGTACTTCATGGATGACAAGGGGCCCCTGCGCTTCTGCTACCAGGGCTCTGCCTTTTCCAACACCTCCACCCTCCAGGGCAAGCTCAGGGAGAAGGCCCAGGCCGGCGTGGAGCTGATCGGGGACGGGTCCGTGGAGGCCGACGGGGAGGTCATCTGCCTCCTGATCGACGCCCTCCTCCATACCGGGATCACCTCCTTCCAGGTCTCCATCGGCAACGTGGAATACTTCAAGGGGGTCTGCCAGGCCTACGGCCTGACCCCTGACCAGGAGATGACCCTCCGGGACTATATTTCCTCCAAGAACTTCTTCGCGGCGGAGGACCTGCTCAAGAACATGGGCTTCGGCCGGGAGGACCGGGACCAGTTCCTCCGGATCACCGACTTCATGGACGACAGGGAGGCCCTGGAGAAGGTCCGGGCCATGACCGGGAACGGGAGGTCCCAGGCCGCCATCGACCGCCTCATGCGGCTCTATGACATCATAGACGCCTACGGCTACGGGCGCTACGTCTCCTTTGACCTGTCCATGCTGTCCAAGTATTACTACTATACCGGCGTCATCTTCCGGGGCTATACCTACGGGACGGGAGAGGCCATCGCCACAGGCGGCCGCTATGACAACCTCCTTCGCTACTTCGGCAAGGATGCCGCCGCCACCGGCTTCATGATCCAGATGGACGCCGTCATGGAGGCCATCCAGAGGCAGAAGATCGCCATCCCCGGCAGGGCCAGGATCCAGAAGATCCGCTATACCGAAGATACCTACCAGGAGGCCCTGACCAGGGCCCTGGCCCTCAGGAGGGACGGGATCCGGGCGGTCCTGATCCGGGAAGAGCCTGAAGGATGAGCAGAGAGGGAACATGACTATGACAGATACAGACAGGGGAGCCGTGGGCTCCGAATACCTGACCATAGCCCTGACCAAGGGGCGGCTGGCGGACCAGACCATGGAGCTCCTGGCCCGGGCCGGCTATACCTGCGAGGAACTGGGCGACAAAAAGTCCAGGAAGCTGATCTTTACCAATGAGGACCAGAAGCTCCGCTTCTTCCTGTCCAAGGGGCCCGACGTGCCCACCTACGTGGAATACGGGGCGGCGGACATCGGCGTCACCGGGTCGGACGTGATCATGGAGGAGAACCGGAGAGTCTTTGAGGTCCTGGACCTGGATTTCGGCAAGTGCCGCATGTGCGTGGCAGGGCCGGCTGAGGCCGGGGACCTCCTGCGCCACCATGAGATGATCCGGGTGGCTTCCAAATACCCCCAGATCGCCAAGGACTATTTCTATAACCGCAAGCATCAGACGGTGGACATCATCAAGCTCAACGGGTCCGTGGAGCTGGGCCCCATCGTGGAACTGGCCGATGTCATCGTGGATATCGTGGAGACGGGATCCACCCTGCATGAGAACGGACTGATGGTCCTGGAGGAGGTCTGTCCCATATCCGCCAGGATGATCGTCAACCAGGTCTCCATGTCCATGAAGGCCAGGCGAATCCGGGAATTCATCGCCAGGGTCCGGGACGCCGTGAACATGCAGTAGAAGGCAGGAGGAAGTATGAGAATCGCGAAGCTGACGCCTGAGACCAGGCAGGAGGCCCTGGAGGCCCTGATCGGCCGGTCCCCTTCCGGCTATGAGAAGGAGGAAGCCGCCGTCAGGGAGATCATTGACGCCGTCCGGAGGGACGGAGACCGGGCGGTCCTTTACTATGAAGAAAAGTTCGATAAGGCAGTCCTGACCCCGGAGACCCTCCGGGTGTCGCGGGAGGAGATCGAGGAGGCCTACGCGGCCCTGGATCCCGCCTTTATAGAAGTCATGAAGAAGGCCGCGGCCAACATCCGGGACTACCATGAAAAGCAGAAGGTCAGCTCCTGGATCACCACCAGGGAGGACGGAGTCATCCTGGGCCAGAAGATCACGCCCATTTCCGTTTCGGGCTGCTACGTGCCGGGCGGAAGGGCCGTCTATCCCTCCTCGGTCCTGATGAACATCGTGCCCGCCAAGGTCGCGGGGGTGGAGAAGATCGTCATGGCCACCCCGCCCGGCCCGGACGGCAAGGCGGCCCCCGGGACCCTTGTCGCTGCCGACATAGCCGGCGCGGATGAGATCTACAAGGCCGGCGGGGCCCAGGCCATCGCCGCCATGGCCTACGGAACGGAGACCATTCCCAAGGCCGACAAGATCACCGGCCCCGGCAACATCTATGTGGCCCTGGCCAAGAAGGCCTGCTTCGGCGTGACCGGCATCGATTCCGTGGCCGGTCCCAGCGAGATCCTGGTGATCGCCGACGAGACGGCCGATCCCCGCTTCGTGGCGGCGGACCTCCTGTCCCAGGCAGAGCACGACCCCATGGCTTCCGCCATCCTCCTGACCACCAGCATGGACCTGGCCAGGGCCGTATCCGACCAGGTGGACGGCTTCCTGGAGGTCCTGGAGAGAAGGAAGATCATCCAGGCTTCCCTGGATTCCTACGGCTATATCTTTGTGGGAGAGACCATGGAGGACCTGGTGGACGCGGCCAATACCATCGCCTCCGAGCACCTGGAGATCATCACGAAAGATCCCTTCACGGTCATGACCTCCATCAAGAACGCCGGCGCCATCTTCCTGGGCCCCTGGTCCTCGGAGCCCCTGGGCGATTACTTTGCCGGCCCCAACCACATCCTGCCCACCAACGGGACGGCCAGGTTCTTCTCCCCTCTGGGCGTGGACCAGTTCATCAAGAGGACCAGCATTATTTCCTACTCTAGGAAGGCCCTGGAGGAGGTTCATGAGGATATCGAGCTCTTTGCCAGGAGCGAGGGCCTGACGGCCCATGCCAACTCCATTCACGTCCGCTTCGAATAAGTCAGGAGAACGGGAACATGAGAGACTATAAGAAATTTGTACCGGCCATCTACCTCTTCCAGGGCCAGGCGGTCCGGAGCCTGCGGGACCACAAGGTGATCAGCGCCGATCCCGTAGCCCTGGCCTCAGACTATCAGAAGGCCCAGGCCGATGAGATCCTGGTCTTTGACCAGTCCCGGTCCGACGCGGAGCATGACGAGGCCATCGAGGTCATCCGGAGGATCTGCGCCGCGGTCCGGATCCCGGTCACGGGAGCCGGCCATATCCGCCGCCTGGAGGACGTCAAGAAGCTGATCTACGCCGGCTGCCGGCGGGCTGCCCTCAACTTTTCCAGAGAGGACAACGTAGAGCTGGCCTCCGAGGTCTCTGCCCGGTTCGGGCGGGACAAGATCGCCGCCTGCTGCCTGGCTTCCGACGCCGTTCTGTCCAACCAGGACCTGATCCGGAACAACGTCTGCCTCCTCTACTACGTGGACGGCATCGACAGGACGCCCTGGAAAAAGGCGCCCCTGGTGGACGGGATCCCCACCATCGCCATCCTGGAGGAGGTCTCCGATGAGGAGGCCCTTGCCCTGATCCGGTCCGAAGGGATCGGAGGGATCGGCGGCAACGCCGTGGCCGACAGGGCCGAAGGTCTCGCTGCCTTAAAGGACAGGGCGGCAGGGACCGGGATCTCTGTCCGGGTCCGCAAGGCGGCCTTCCCCTGGTCCGCCTTTGTCAAGAACAGCGACGGCCTCCTTCCCGTGGTGGTCCAGGAGGCTTCCACGGACCAGGTCCTGATGGTGGCCTACATGAACCAGGAGGCCTATGAGAAGACCGTGGAGACCGGCCGGATGACCTACTGGTCCAGGTCCAGGCAGGAGCTCTGGATCAAGGGAGAGACCAGCGGCCACTACCAGCATGTCCGGTCCCTCTACGGAGACTGCGACATGGATACCCTCCTGGCCAGGGTGGACCAGGTGGGAGCTGCCTGCCATACCGGCAGCCATTCCTGCTTCTTCAACGAGGACCTCAAGGACCTGGACAAGCCGGCCCATGATCCCGGCCGGGTCCTGGAGGCCGACTACCGGACCATCGTGGACAGGAGGGACCATCCCAGGGAGGGGTCCTATACCAACTACCTCTTCGACAAGGGCCTCGACAAGATGCTCAAGAAGCTGGGAGAGGAGAATACCGAGATCATCATCGCGGCCAAGAACCCCAATCCCACGGAGATGGTCTATGAGATCGCCGACTACCTCTACCACCTCATGGTGGTCATGGCCTGCAAGGGCCTGGACTGGGAGGACATCATGGAGGAACTGGCCAGGCGCCAGGCTACCTGAAGACAGAAAACGGACCGGAAAAAGGCATCCGATCATTTATGACATCAAAAAAAGACCTTCCCCGCGCGGGCTGATGGAAAACGCATCAGGCCTGCGCGGGGAAGGTCTTTTTCTATGGGGACGGGCCTCCGGCGCGTCTCTTTCAGCAGTCTGTCAGCAGGCCGGAGAAGCGGTCCATTTCCTCCTGGAGGGCCTTCTGGAAGAGGTAGATGTGGTAGCCGTCGGCCGCCGCGTGGGAGATGGTCACGGAGACGGGAAGGCTCACGCGGCCGTCCTGTTCCGTATATCTGCCGTAGGCGATGATGGGAAAGAACTGGGCAGGCTCAGGCGTAGAGGCGGCGTAGCCCGTAAAGTCCAGCCAGGGCACGCAGGAGACGCAGAAGAAGTTGGGGGGCTGGTGCTCCCGGCCCTTGACTCCGTGGTTGTGTCCGTAGCGGTCCATGACCCGTTCATACTCGGCATAGAACCGGTCCGGGTCCGGATCATAGTCCATCCAGAGGTCGGAGAAGGTCTCCGTATCCTTGTGGAAGACCGTAAAGATGGGACAGACCTGGTCCCAGATCCCGGGATTTCCGTCCTCCATCCGGACCATCCGCATGAAGTCCAGCCGGTTGACGGCCCGGCTGATGGCGTAGAGCATGCAGCCGTAGAACCTGCGGTCCTTCCTCCTGCTGTAGGAGAGGATCCGGGTCACATCGGCCCGGAAGGTCACGGAATAGCCGGCCTGGATGGCCTCTGTATAGTACTTGTAGTGCATGGCCCTGGGCCAGGAAGCCATATCGATGGGGGTGATCTGCATGCTTGCTCCTTTCCGGAGGGGTCAGGCCAGAAGGATCCGGGCCCCTTCTTTCTCCAGGAAGTCCCGGGACCGGGCCGGGATCCCGGCGTCTGTGATCAGGATGAGAGAGGAAGGCTCCAGCTTAAGGGGGACCGTTCCCCTCCGGCCGATTTTTTCGGATTCTGTCAGGACCACGACAGCTTCCGCCTGGGCCGCCATGTCCCTGACGGCCTGGGCCCTGAGCTGGTCCCTGCCCATGAAGCCCAGGTCTTCCGAATAGCCGTCTGTTCCGATAAAGAGCCTGGGGACAAAAAAGTTCCGGACATCCTGCCGGACCAGAGGACCCACCATGGCCTGGCTCCCTGCCTGGAAGATCCCGCCCAGAAGAATGATCTGGAAGTCGGGTCGGATCCCGATATAGGAGGCGATGAAGGCGGAGTTGGTGATGATGGTCAGGTTCTTTCGGGTCCTGGCCAGGAGATCGGCCAGAAGGGCGCAGCAGCTGCCGCTCTCGATCATGATGGTATCTCCGTCAGAGACCAGGGCGGAGGCCCTGCGGGCGATCTCCAGCTTCTCCTTATAATGATACGCCAGCCTGGCCCGGATGTCATCCGTGCTC
>CAMOUD010000060.1 GCA_946626215.1 uncultured Lachnospiraceae bacterium | reverse complement strand
GTGGCGTCGCCGGTGATGATGGCGTGGGACCCGAAGCCGAACCGGGTCAGGAACATCTTCATCTGCTCGGGCGTCGTGTTCTGGGCCTCATCCAGGATGATGTAGGCGTTGTCCAGGGTCCGGCCCCGCATGTAGGCCAGAGGAGCCACTTCGATCAGGCCCTTTTCCATGTTGGCCTTAAAGTTCTCCGCCCCCATGATCTGGTAGAGGGCGTCATAGAGGGGCCGCAGGTAGGGATCGACCTTGCTCTGCATGTCGCCGGGCAGAAAGCCCAGCTTCTCCCCCGCTTCGATGGCGGGCCGGGTCATGATGATCCGCTCCACTTCCTTGTTCTGGAAGGCGGTGATGGCCATGGCCATGGCCAGGAAGGTCTTGCCGGTGCCGGCGGGGCCGTTGGCAAAGACGATCAGGTTATTGCGGATGGCGTCGATATACTTCTGCTGGCCCAGGGTCTTGGGCTTGACGGGCTTGCCGCTGACCGTATGGCAGATCACGTCCCTGTCCATGGAGACCAGCATGCCGGGAGGGGCCTCCCCCTGCATCTCCAGGGCATAGTCCACCTTCTGGTCCTCGATGCCGCCGCCGTCCTCCGAAATGGCCGCCAGCTGCTTCAGGATGCTGATGCCGGCGTCCACGTGGTGCTCTTCTCCCGAGACCCGGACCACGCCGTCCCTGGCTATGATCTCCAGGCCCAGGTTCTTTTCGATTTTCCGAATATACCGGTCATGATGACCGAAAATATCCCGCTGGGTCTCAGCGGGAAGCCGGAGTTCCTTTGTCATTCTCCTCCCTCTATGGAAAAAAAGCGGGACGGTGTGAGCTCCGTCCCGCCGTTGTCTGCAGTCTTACGCGTCCTTGCCGGAAAGCCACTCATCGATGCCTTTGGCGGCCGCCTTGCCGGCCCCCATGGCCAGGATCACGGTCGCGGCGCCGGTCACGGCGTCGCCGCCGGCGAACACGCCCTCCTTGGAGGAAGCGCCGGTGGTCTCATCGGCGATGATGCAGCCCCTGCGGTTGACGTCCAGTCCGCTGGTCGTGGAAGCGATCAGGGGGTTGGGCGAAGTGCCCAGGGCCATGATGACGCAGTCACACTCGATATCAAATTCAGATCCTTCGATCGCGACAGGTCTGCGGCGGCCGGATTCATCGGGCTCGCCCAGTCCCATGCGGATGCAGGTGATCCCGCTGACCCAGCCGTTCTCATCGGCGTGGATCTCCACGGGGTTGGTCAGAAGGTCAAAAATGATGCCCTCTTCCTTGGCGTGGTGGACCTCTTCCTTACGGGCAGGAAGCTCCTCCTCGCCTCTTCTGTAGACGATATGGACCTCGGCGCCCAGACGAAGGGCCGTCCTGGCCGCGTCCATGGCCACGTTGCCGCCGCCTACGACCACCGCCTTTCTGGCATGCATGATGGGGGTCCTGGAGGCGGGGCTGAAGGCGCCCATCAGGTTGGACCTGGTCAGGTACTCATTGGCGGAAAAGACGCCCAGGGCCTGCTCGCCGGGGATCCGCATGAAGCGGGGAAGGCCGGCGCCGGACCCGATGAAGACGGCGTCAAAGCCCTCTTCCTTCATGAGCTCGTCGACCTTGGCGGACTTGCCGATGACCACGTCGGTCTCGATCTTAACGCCCAGGGCCTTGACGTTCTCGATCTCCTTCTCCACCACCGCTTCCTTGGGAAGACGGAATTCGGGGATGCCGTAGACCAGAACGCCGCCTGCCTTGTGGAGGGCTTCAAAGATGGTGACATCATAGCCCATCCTGGCCAGATCGCCGGCGCAGGTCAGGCCGGAGGGACCGGAACCGATGACGGCGACCTTTTTGCCGTTCTTTACGGAAGGAGGAGTGGGACGGATGCCCATTTCCCTGGCGGTATCCGCCACATAGCGCTCCAGCTTGCCGATGGCCACCGCTTCGCCCTTGATGCCGCGGACGCACTGGCCCTCGCACTGGGATTCCTGGGGGCAGACACGGCCGCAGATGGCGGGCAGGGCGGAGGACTGGCTGATGACGGCGTAGGCGCCGGCCACGTCAGACTCCTTGACCTTCTGGATAAAGCCGGGGATATCAATGGAAACAGGGCAGCCCTGCACGCAGCGGGGATTCTTGCAGTTCAGGCAGCGAAGCGCTTCCGCTTCGGCCTCTTCCTTGTTATAGCCAAGGCAGACTTCATCAAAATTCTTAGCGCGGACCAGCGGATCCTGTTCACGGACCGGGACCTTCAGCATCATATTGTTTGCCATTTTCTTCTTATTCCTTTCCTGAATCTCAGCCGCAGGTGCCGCAGCCGCCGTGGTGGGTCTCGCCTTCCTGGGCCTCCAGGTAGAGCCTGCCCTCCTCTGTCTTGTAGAGGCGCATTCTCTGCATGGCCTGGGCGAAATCGACCAGGTGGCCGTCAAATTCGGGCCCGTCGACGCAGGCGAACTTGACCTCGCCGCCGACCATGAGCCTGCAGGCGCCGCACATGCCGGTGCCGTCCACCATGATGGGGTTCATGCTGACGATGGTAGGAATATGGAGTTCTTTGGTGAGCTGGCAGACGAACTTCATCATGATCATGGGTCCGATGGCGATGACTCTGTCATAGCGCCTGCCCTCGTCATAGAGCTTCTGCAGGGCTACGCAGACATTGCCGTTTATGCCGTAGGATCCGTCGTCGGTGCAGACGAAGAGGTTGGAAACAGCCGCCATTTCATCCTCGAGAATCAGGATGTCTTTGGTCCTGGCGCCCTGGATGCAGTCAGCCGTCACGCCGTGGTCATGGAGCCACTTGAGCTGGGCATAGACAGGGGCTGTGCCGACGCCGCCGGCAATAAAGCAGAGCTTCATGGCCTGCAGCTCTTCAAGAGGAAGCTCGCAGAGGTCGCTGGGCCTGCCCAGGGGACCCACAAAGTCCGCGAAGCAGTCGCCCTCTTCCATCTGGGCCATCCGGTAGGACTCGGCGCCCACGATCTGGAAGACGATCTGAACGGTGCCCTTCTCGGCATCGTAGTCACAGATGGTCAGGGGGACCCTTTCCCCGTCCTGATCGGCTCTGACGATGAGGAACTGGCCCGGCAGGGCGTTCCTGGCAATACGGGGTGCCTGCACGTCCATCAATACGATATTGGAAGCCAGATACTCCTTTTTCTCGATCTTGAACATTTTCTCTTACTCATTTCTGCACTGTATGCTCCTCTCCGGGCCTTCCCCAGTGCCGGGACTGCCCGGGACGAAAGGCCTTCCGGCCTGCCGTCACCTTCTCTTATATTACGGCGGAAACAATCATTAGTCATATTAACGCAGTCTGTCCGCTTTTTACAACAGGAATCGCCGAAAAACAGAACAAACAGCCGGTCTCAGCGGGCCTGGATCCTGACGGAATCCAGACAGTTCTGCATCAGCATGGCCACCGTCATGGGGCCTACGCCGCCGGGCACGGGGGTGATGGCGGCGCAACGGGGCTCGCAGTCCGAAAAGTCCACGTCGCCGCAGAGCTTTCCGTTCTCATCCCGGTCCATGCCGCAGTCGATGACCACAGCGCCTTCCCTGATATAGTCGGCCGTGAACATTTTGGCCCTGCCGACAGCCGCGATCAGGATGTCCGCCCGTCTGGTGACCTCCTTCAGGTCCCGGGTCCTGGTATGACAGACCGTGACGGTGGCGTTCTCCCTGAGCATGAGCATGGCCATGGGCTTGCCCACGATATTGGACCTGCCGACAATGACGCACTCCTTCCCTTCGATCTCAATCCCGGACCTTTTCAGGAGCTGGATGATGCCGGCCGGCGTGCAGGACACAAAGCCGGGCAGGCCGATGGAAAGGGCTCCCACGCTCTGGGGATGGAAGCCGTCCACATCCTTTAAGGGGTCGATGGCCCGGATGACGGCGTTGGCGTCCAGCCCTTTCGGAAGGGGAAGCTGGACCAGGATCCCGTTCACGGCCTCATCCCTGTTCAGCCGGTCCACTTCGGCAAGAAGGTCTTCCTGGGTAATGGAAGCGGGCAGGGCGATCTTGATGGACCGGATCCCGGTATACTCGCAGGCCTTCTGCTTGTTGCGGACATAGACCGTGGAGGCGCTGTCCTCCCCGACCTGGACCACGGCCAGGGTAATTTCCTTTCCCTGGGCCTTATAGGCCGCGACCTGGTCCCGGACCTCGTCCCGGATCTGCTGTGAAATCTTTCTGCCGTCGATAATCAGTGCCATATGACCTCCTGCCGCAGGCCTGAAGCGCTTGCCTGCATGCTCTGCATATTAATACATATCACGGTGAATACCCTACCAGAAACCGGCCTGTCAGGCAAGTCCTTCTCTTTTCAGATAGGCCTCGTACTGGACTTCATCCATGATGACGTCCCGGGACTTGGTCCCGTTCTCTCCGGAGACCACCCCGGCCTCCGCCAGCTCGTCCATGATCCTGGCGGCCCGGTTGAAGCCGATCTTGAAGAGCCTCTGCAGGTTGCCGATGGTCCCCTTCCGGGACCGGACCACGCTGTAGCCGGCCTCCACGAAGTATTCATCATGCTCGGTCCTGGGAGCGGCATCCCCGGCAAAGCGGTCGATCTCATCCTCTTCCGACTGGCTGACCGGGACCGGGTTGTCCCGGATCACGGCCTTCACCACCGCCGCCACCTCTTCATCCGAGAGGAAGGCGCCCTGGACGCGTTCCGGTCCGGAACAGCCCGAGGGCATGAAGAGCATGTCGCCGTTGCCCAGGAGGCGCTCGGCCCCGTTCTGGTCCAGGATGGTCCTGGAGTCCGTATTGTTGGAGACCCTGAAGGCGACCTTGGAGGGCATGTTGGCCTTGATCAGGCCGGTCACCACATTGACGGTGGGCCTCTGGGTCGCGATGATCAGGTGGATGCCCGCCGCCCTGGCCAGCTGGGCCAGGCGGATGATGGAGGCCTCCACCTCCGCCTTGGAGGTGATCATAAGGTCGGCCAGCTCATCGATGATGACCACCAGGCTGTGCAGGGGCCTGATATCCGTATCCAGACCCGACTCGGCATAGTCCCGGGCCAGGCTGTTGTAGCCGGCGATGTCCCGGACGCCCACGGCGGCGAACATCTTGAACCGGTTCTCCATCTCGGAAACGGCCCAGTTCAGGGCCGTGGCCGCCTTTCTGGCCTCCGTGATGACCGGAGCCATCAGGTGGGGAATCCCGTCATAGACCTTGAGCTCCACCACCTTGGGGTCGATCATCAGGAACTTGACCTCATCAGGGGAACAGTGATAAAGAAGGCTGACGATCAGGCTGTTGATAAAGACCGATTTGCCCGATCCCGTCTGGCCTGCCACCAGGAGGTGAGGCATTTTGGAAAGATCGGCCACGATCCTCTCGCCGGCGATGTCCTTGCCCACCACGAAGGGAAGGCGGGCCCTGGTCTCCCGGAACTCCCTGGATGAGAGCATGTCCCGCATGTAGACGGTCTGGACCGACTTGTTGGGCACCTCGATGCCGATGAGGGATTTTCCGGGGATGGGGGCCTGGATCCGGATATTCTCGGCGGCCAGGCTCAGCTGGATATCGTTGGCCAGGCTGGTGACCTGGTTGACCTTGACGCCGACCTCGGGCCTGAGCTCATACCGGGTCACGGCAGGGCCCTGGCTGATGCCCTCCACCGTTACATTGACATTGAAGATCCGGAGGGTCTCCTGGAGGCGGACCGCCGTTTCCTGGAGCTCCTTCTTGGTATCGGCCGCCCGGCTCATATCCGGCTTTGCCAGGAGCCGGAGCTTGGGATAGACATAGCCGGACCCGAAAAGGTCGCCCTTCCTGACGCTGCCGCCGGGGCTGCGCTTTGCCTTATCCGTATCCCGCTTCACGGAGATGGAAGCGGCCATGGCCTTCTCCGCCTCTGTCAGGGACCTCTCTCCGGCCGGCAGGCCGGGAGAAGCAGGGACCTCTTCCCGTCCCTCTCCGGAGGGAGCCGGTGACGGGGACTTTCTTTCCGCCGTCTCCCTGACCGGCATGACAGGCGGAGCCGGGAGCTTCGTTTCCGCAGGCCTTCCGAAGGGAGGCAGCATGTCGGCCCCCTCTCCTGTCACATCCACCGGAAGGGGATCCGGGGCAGGCCCGGCGGGCTCTTCCGCCGGCAGGGCCGGAACGGGCGTATCCGTGATCTCTATGGGATGGCGGCGGACCGCCTTCTTCCTCGTCCGGGGGGCAGGAGCCGGAGCAGGCTCCGGATCGGGATCGTCCAGATAGTCCGTTTCCTCTTCTCCCCTTCTCACGGAAGGACCTTCGGCAGGGACATCCTCCTCATAGTCCTCCTCGTCGTACTCGTCATAGTCGTCGTAGTCTTCGTCGTCCTCTTCCTCCAGGGCGGCCCTTCTCTCCCGCATGGCCTGGCGGTGCCGGCCCGCGGCGGCGCCGATCCTGCCGGCGCTCCGCTTCAGTCCCCGGAATACATAGGAGAAGGACTTGCGGGACAGGACCACGGCGCAGATCAGCATGATCACGATCAGGACCAGGACCGTGCCGGCGTAGCCCGCGTAATGGGTCAGGAGCCAGGTCAGGGTCCCTCCGATCAGGCCGCCGCCCGTCCGGGAATTGCGTCCGATCTCAAAGACCTCGGCGGCGCTGTAGTCCCTGAGCTTATAGGCCCTTCCCATGGTCAGCTCGCAGAGCATGCTGAAGTCCAGGAGAAGGAAAACGCCCGCGGTCAGCTTGCTGTTCCTGTGCTTCTTCCGGTAGGACAGGTAAAAGATGACTCCGAAAAAGATGCAGACGGGCATGACATAGGCCGTCCAGCCAAAGAGGCCGAACATGATGGAGGCAAAGACCTTTCCCACGGGGCCTGCCTTGTCAAAGTCCGCCAGCATCAGGAAGAACATGCCGAACATCAGGATGATCATGCAGATATCCTGGGTCAGTTCGGAATCCTTCGCGAGATCGGCATAGGAGTCCTCAGCCTGCTTTCCGCGGGCCTGAGGCTTTTTTGCCCGGGAAGAGGAAGAAGCTGTCTTCCTGCCGGACCCGGTCCCTTTCCTTCCTGTGGATTTTCTGGTTTTCTTTGCTGCCATAGAGTTCTTCATCCTCCGTCATTGGATATCAAAGTCATCGTCGTCATCGATCTCCAGGTCAAAGTCCTCCTCCGGGTCGAAATCATCGTCCTGGTCGAAGTCCTCTTCATCCGGCAGGTCGAAATCATCCTCCCGGTCGTGATCGAATTCCATGCGCTTGTGGGTCTTCTGCCTGGGCAGGGGCAGGGGATTCCGAAGGAGCCTGACCTTTTCGGCCGGATCCACCCCGTATTTCTTTTCCTTTTTGATCTCCATCCGCTCTTCTTCCTTCCGGGCCAGCCGTTTTTTCGTCCGCGGCGCCCCTTCCAGTATCCCCCGAAAGGACTGCCCGGAAGCGTCCCTTTTTGTTAAGCCTGAGGAGCCCGCTCTTTACTGAACGGCCTCCTGAATGGCAAGAAGACCTCCAGCCGGAACTGGAGGTCTTTTGGTCTGACAAATCTTATAAAGAGACCGCGCCGGCCGGGCGATCAGTCATCTGCCTCTTCCCAGTTATGGTAAACGGCCTGCACGTCGTCATCCTCATCCAGGATATCAAGGATCCGGCGGATGCCCTTGACGGCTTTTTCTTCGGTCACAGAAACATAGTTCTGGGGGATCATGGTCACCTCGGCAGAGGTGGTCTCGATGCCTTCCGCGCTGAGGGCTTCACATACAGCCGGGAAATCCCCTTCTTCGGAAAGGATGATGAAGCAGTCATCCTCTTCCTGGATGTCATCGGCGCCGGCGTCCAGCACGATCATCATGAGATCATCGGCGGTCAGGTCGCATTCTTCCTTATCGATTATGATCTGTCCCTTTTTGTCGAACATATAGGAGACACAGCCCTGGGTGCCGATGGAGCCGCCGCCCTTGGTAAAGGCAGACCGTACATTGGCTGCCGTACGGTTGGCGTTGTCGGTCAGGCAGTCCACGATGATGGCGATGCCGGAGGGGCCGTAGCCTTCATAGGTGTTGACGACATAGTTGACGCTGTCAAGGTCGCCGGCCGCCTTCTTGATGCCGCGCTCGATGGTATCGTTGGGCATGTTGTTGGCGCGGGCCTTCTGGATGACCTGGGCCAGCTTGAAATTGTTGGCGGGATCGGGGCCGCCTTCCTTGACGGCTACGGCGATCTCACGGCCGATCACGGTAAAGATCTTGCCCTTGGCGGCGTCGTTCTTTTCCTTTTTGTGCTTGATGTTGGCAAATTTAGAATGTCCGGACATAGGTATTCACTCCTTATCTGAAGCCGCGGGAAGCGGCCTTTTATGCTTGGATCGGCCCTTCTGCCCCGTCTTCCGGGCGGGCCACTTATCTATTATACGGATTTCCGAACATGGCGTCAATCAGCATTTATAAAGGTCCTGGGGACCCGCTTCTGGCTGATGCAGCAGGCCAGCTCATAGTTGAAGCGGCCGGACATATCTCCCAGCGCTTCCATGGTAATGACCTCGTTCCCGTCCCTGCCGATCAGGGTGACACGGTCCCCCTCCGCGGCTTCCGGGATGTCCGTGACGTCGATCATGAACTGGTCCATGCAGACCCGTCCCAGGATGGGAGCCTTTTTTCCATGGACCAGGACATAGCCTCTGCCTGACAGGGACCTGGGATAGCCGTCCCCATAACCCACCGGAACGGTGGCGATCCGGGTCCTTTTGTCCGTGACAAAGGTCGACCCGTAGCTGACAGGGAAGCCGGCCTCTACCTCCTTGACAAAGACCAGGCGGCTCCTGAGGGACATGACGGGACGGATGTCAATGATGTCCTTTGGAACCTCGCCCGAGGGCCAGAGGCCATAGAGAGTGATGCCGGCCCTGGACATATCCATCTCCGCGTCGGCATAGGAAATGATGCCGGCGGAGTTGAGGCAGTGAAGGATGGGGATCCTGTAGCCCAGCTGCTTCCGGCAGCTTTCCGCCAGGCCCCGGAAGGCCTCGATCTGGCCTCTTGTATTGGCCTCTCCTCCCGCCTCATCGGCCCTGGCAAAGTGGGTGAACATGCCCTCCAGGATCAGGCCCCTGGTGTGGAGGACCCTGTCGAGGAAGGCAAGGCCGGTCTCATCGGGCCTTATACCGATCCGGCCCATGCCCGTATCGCAGGCGGCATGGACCCTGATGGACCTGCCTGTTTTTTCCGCCGCGGCGGAAAGCTGGTCCAGCATGTCCTCCCGGAAAACAGCGGGCCGGATGTCCAGCCTGGCCAGGTCCTCATAGCAGGAGGGAAAGACATAGCCCAGAAGCAGAATGGGCTTTTTCATACCTGCTTCTCTCAGCTCTGCCGCCTCCTCAAAGGCCGCGCAGGCATAGCCCCAGACATAGGGGACCTTTTCCAGGACCCGGGCGATCCCCACCGCCCCGTGTCCATAGGCGTTGGTCTTCAATACCGCGCAGAGCATGGCCCCCTTCGAAAGGTTGTCCTTCATGCTCTCCATGTTGTGGAGAACGGCTCCGAGATCGATCTCGGCCACAATGCGTTCCGCAGAAAATTCCATGTATTTCCTCCCCGCCGACATGCGGCGCTTATCCTTCCAGTTCCTTGAAAATTCCGGGCAGGGCCCTTTCGATATCCCCTGCCGTCATGCCATGCTCTCCCAGCCTGTCCCTGGCCCTGTCGCCCGCCATGGCGTGGATGGAAACAGCCAGGGCAGCGGCCTCCCGGGGGTCTCCGGTCACGGCCAGCAGGGCCGCGCAGACGCCGGTCAGGACATCTCCGGACCCGGCGCAGGCCATGCCGGCATTGCCGGCCAGATTGATATGGATCTCCTTCCTGCCCGGAGCTGCCGTCAGGGTCCTGGCGTCCTTGCAGACCAGGACCGCCTGATAGCGGTCGGCCCCCTCCCGGACCAGAGAGATCCTCTTTTCCTTCGCTTCCGGAATGGAAGTCTCCATCAGGGCGGCGAATTCTCCCATGTGGGGGGTCAGGACCAGAGGCCAGACGGCGGAAAGACGCCGGACAAGGCCCCTGACCTCCGGGTCACGGGCCAGGAACCAGAGGGCGTCCGCGTCCAGGACCAGGCCCTTGATCAGGCCCTTTTCCGCTTCCTCCAGGCAGAGGCCCAGCAGGGCCTTCAGAACGGATCCCGCGGCCTCGTCCCGCCCGATGCCGGGACCTGCCGCCACCGTATCCGCCCAGGACAGGGAGGCCCGGAGCTTTTCCTTCATGCCCTCCGGATCCTCCTCTTCTCCCCAGAGCTCCAGCAGGGCCTCAGGAAGGGCTGTCTGGACAATGATCCGGTTCCTCTCATGGGTCAGGACCTTGACCATGCCCGCTCCGCTCCGGAGGGCGGCCCCGGCGCAAAGGAGGGCGGCTCCGCACATCCTGAAGGAGCCGGCCATGATAAGGAGCTTGCCGAAGGTCCCCTTGTTGCCGTCCGGGTCCCGGACCGGAAGCTTTTCCCGGATCTCCTCCCTACTGTAATTGTACATGGATGGCGGCTGAAGAAAAGCCCTTTCGGTAATTCCGATGGGACAAATGGTCAGCTTTCCCGATGCCGCCCGTCCCTGGCCCAGGTAATGGCCGCATTTGGAAAAGGCAAAGGTGACGGTCTCATCCGCCTCCACATGGCAGCCCAGGCTCCTTCCGTCATCAGCGCTGATCCCGGAGGGGATATCCACGGCCAGGACCCTGGCGCCTTTTTCCTGCCTGAAGCGCCGGACCTCCGAAATGGCGGCCGCGCTCCTGCCCTCCACCCTTCTGGCCAGGCCGGTCCCGAAGATCCCGTCCAGGATCAGGGCGGGCCGGATGCCATGGGGGAAGGCCTTTCCGTCAAAGACCCGGACAGGGATCTGATAGGCCCTGGCCGTAAAGAGCTGGGCCTCCAGAGAGGACCCGGGGGCCGGGTCCCGGTCGGAGACCAGGAGGACCTCGCATGTATAGCCCTCCTCAGCCAGAATCCTGGCCGCCGCCACGGCGTCCGCCCCGTTGTTGCCGGGACCCGCCAGGGCCAGGCAGAGGGAGTCCCTGTCCAGATAGTTCCTGGCCGCCTCCGCCACGGCCAGGGCGGCCCTCTCCATCAGGACCAGGGAAGGGATCCCCAGGCTTTTTGTTGTATTCAGATCGCACGCGCGCATTTCTTCGCCGGTCAGGATCAGCATGGTCATTCTCCTTTATAAAACAGTATGGGGGCGGCACAAAGACCTTCTTGTGCCGCCCCTGACGTAGGAACTCTTATTCAGTTTCCGACAGTTCCCTGCGCTTGATGTTATAGGACAGCTTATAGAGACTGTCTGACAGATGGACATTCTCCACCACGACGCTGGAGGGGACCATCAGGTCCACATGGGCGAAATTCCAGATGGCCCGGCATCCGCCCCTGGTCAGGGCCTCCGCCGCCTCCACGGCCGCTTCCTTGGGCAGGGTCAGGACCGCGATGTCCACCCGGTTCTTTTCCAGGAAACCGGCCAGGTCTTCCATGGGCAGGACCTCGATCCCCCCGATGGACCTGCCGTAGACATCCGGAGAGATGTCAAAGGCGGCCACAAAATTAAAGCCCCTGGTCCGGAATTTCATGTAGTTGATCAGGGCGGACCCCAGATGGCCCGCGCCCACCAGCAGCATGGTATGGCTCTTGTCCAGTCCCAGGATCTTTCCGATCTCTTCATGGAGGTAGCTGATGTTGTAGCCGTAGCCCTGCTGGCCGAAGCCGCCGAAATTGTTGAAGTCCTGCCGGATCTGGGAGGCCGTGACATGCATGATGCGGGACAGCTCCTTGGATGAGATCCTTTCAATGCCCTGTTTCTTCAGTTCTCCCAGATACCTGCGGTATCTGGGCAGGCGCCCGATGACGGCCTGCGAGATTTCCCTGTTTTCCATTCCCAAACTCCCCTCCGGACCGGCAGGATCCTTCCCCCTCTAAGCCGGCTACGGTCTGTATAGGCAAATCTGCCTATGTGTTTAGTATACAGAATTGTTAAATATGTGTCAAATGCACATAAAGGGATGCCCTGCCCCGCTGATCTCCGAAGATCCCTGCCTCCTTTTTATAAGTCAGAGCCCGGTCTCCTGCCTGTGCCGGGCCTGGTCTTCCGGTACCTCTGATTGACAATAATTCCAATCTCTACTAAGATTTTGTGAGTGCCCGTTCACGGGACCGGCAGGGACCGGCCCACTTTTCTTCACAGGTTTTCTTCCATGATCTTATCCTGTCACAACATATCCAAGACCTTTGTGGACCATACCGTCCTTTCCGGCGTCTCCTTCCAGATGGAAAAGGGGGACAAGGCAGCCATCGTCGGCATCAACGGAGCCGGCAAGACCACCCTGCTCAGGATCATCACCGGAGAAATGGAGCCCGATACGGGCACCGTCTCCCTCCAGCGGGGCCTGGAGATCGGCTACCTGGCCCAGCGCCAGGACCTGAAGTCCGACGCCACCATTTATGAGACCATGCTGGAGGTCAAGAAGGACGTCCTGGAGATGGAAAAGCAGATCGCCAGGGATGAAAAGGAAATGCAGACCCTGAAGGGGGAAGCCCTGACAGTCCTCATGACCCGCTATACCGACCTCCTCCACCGATTTGAAATGGAGAACGGCTACGCCTATAAGGGAGAGATCATCGGCGTCCTCCGGGGCCTGGGCTTTTCGGACGAGGATTTTGACAAGTCCGTGGGGACCCTGTCCGGCGGTCAGAAGACCCGGGTGGCCCTGGGCCGTCTTCTCCTGTCCAAGCCTCCCCTGATCCTCCTGGACGAGCCCACCAACCACCTGGACATGAACAGCATCCGGTGGCTGGAGACCTTTGTCCAGAACTACAGGGGCTCCGTCCTGATCGTCTCCCATGACCGCTATTTCCTGGACCGGACCGTGACCCGGATCATCGAGATCGAGAATACCAAAGCCACTGTCTATCCCGGCAACTACAGCGCCTACGCGGAACTCAAGAAGGCCAGACGGGAAGCAGAGCGCAAGGCCTGGCTCAACAACCAGGCGGCCATCCGCCACCAGGAGGAGGTCATTGAGAAGCTCCGCCGCTTCAACCGGGAAAAATCCATCAAGCGGGCGGAAAGCAGGGAAAAGATGCTGGCCCGGATGGACCGGGTGGAAAAGCCCGTGGAGCTTCGGGACGACATGCGCCTGGTCTTAAAGCCCTGCATCAGGAGCGGCCGGGAGGTCATGTCCGTGGAGGGCCTTGCCAAGGGCTTTGACGGGACTCCTCTCTTTTCCGATATCAGCTTCCAGATCCGCCGGGGCGAGCATGTGGCCCTGATCGGCGACAACGGCACGGGCAAGACCACCATGCTCAAGATCATCAATGAGATCCTGCCCGCCGACGCCGGCCGGATCCGCCTGGGCACCAACGTCCATATCGGCTACTATGACCAGGAGCAGCATGTCCTCAACGATGAGAACACGGTCTTTGAGGAGATCAGCGACGCCCAGCCCTCCATGACCAACACCGAGATCCGGAATCTCCTGGCTTCCTTCCTCTTTACCGGGGAGGATGTCTTCAAGCTGATCGGTTCTTTGTCCGGCGGGGAAAAGGGCCGGGTCTCCCTGGCCAAGCTCATGCTTTCCAAGGCCAACTTCCTGATCCTGGACGAGCCCACCAACCA
>CAMOUD010000059.1 GCA_946626215.1 uncultured Lachnospiraceae bacterium | reverse complement strand
TTACAGAAAAGGGACTGCCCTCTCCTGCAAGCCCCATCCATTCATGATGAATGGGAGGGGTTGTTGACATGTCTTACTCTCTTTATGCGGTGCTGTACTGCGGCTCCCGGCGGATCCTTGGGTCCCGGGGGCTTTTTCTGAGCGGCTCCTGAGGCGGCTCCGGATTCCTCATGATATTCCTCTTAGGAATATCATGACATAAATTTTAGTCATTAGCGAAATTCCTGTCAAGGCGGTAGGATACAGGAGAAGAGAAACGAAAGGAGCCGGCGGATGGATACTGCAAGGATACTGGACGGCCTTTCAGACATTGGCTGCGGCGCGGCGGAGGCCAGGATCATACAGAGCCTCTGCGAGGAGGAGGACAGGGACGGCCTGGTCCGCCTTCTCCGGAAGAGAAGGAACTGCCTGATGGAAGAGCTCCGGTCCAGCCAGAAAAAGGTAGACCGCATGGACTTTCTGATCCGGGAGATCAGGAAGGAACAGAAGACCCAAGGAGGTAAATAAAAATGATCAGAAAAGAAGATCTGCAGCTGACGACAGAGTGGGACAAGACCTTCAGAAAGAGCGACAAGGTGGACCATGAGAAGGTGACCTTCGTGAACCGCTACGGCATTACTCTGGCAGGCGACCTCTATACGCCCGCCGGCGCGGAGGGAAAACTTCCCGCCATCGCGGTCTGCGGCCCCTTCGGCGCCGTCAAGGAGCAGTGCTCCGGCCTCTACGCCCAGACCATGGCGGAGAGGGGCTTTCTGACCCTGGCCTTCGATCCCTCCTTTACGGGCGAGTCCGGCGGCAATGTCAGATATATGGCTTCTCCCGATATCAATACGGAAGACTTCATGGCGGCGGTGGATTTCCTCTCCCTGCATGAAAAGGCGGATCCGGACAGGATCGGCATCATCGGCATCTGCGGATGGGGCGGCATGGCTATCAATACGGCGGCCCTGGATACCAGGATCAGGGCGACCGTGGCGGCCACCATGTACGACATGACCCGGGTCAACGCCAAGGGCTATTTCGACCAGCAGGACAGCGAGGAAGAGCGCTATCAGATGAAGAAGGCCATGTGCGCCCAGAGGCTGAAGGACCTTCAGGCCGGCGAATACCAGCTGGGCGGCGGCGTTGTGGATCCCCTGCCGGAGGACGCCCCCTTCTTTGTCAAAGACTATTATGATTACTATAAGACCGAAAGAGGCTATCATGTCAGGAGCCTCAATTCCAACGGCGGCTGGAACGTCATCGGCTGCGAGTCCTTTGTCAACCAGCCCATCCTTCAGTATTCGAAGGAGATCCGCAGCGCGGTCCTTCTGATCCACGGCGACAAGGCCCATTCCTGCTACTTCTCCAGGGACGCCTACAGGGACATGACCGAGGGCAGCGCCTACGCGGCCAACAAGGAGCTCATGATCATCCCCGGGGCGGTCCATACGGACCTCTATGACGGCGGAAAGGACCATGTCATTCCCTTCGACTACATGGCGGCCTTCTTTGAGACCCACATGGGCTGAGAGAAGGCAGGAAGAACGGAAAAGAAAGGGAAGACCCGCGGAGACAGGATAAGGAGAAAGAGATGAGCAGAGTACTGGTGGTGACCACGAGCCTGAGGAAGGGGTCCAACTCGGACCTCCTGGCGGAGAAGCTGATGGACGGGGCCCGGGAGGCCGGGCACCAGGTGGAGGAGATCAGCCTGAAGGGAAAAAAGATCGGCTTCTGCGTGGGCTGCCTTGCCTGCCAGAAGACCATGCGGTGCGTCATCCCCGATGACGCCCGGGAGATCGCCGAAAGGATGAAGGAAGCGGATATCCTGGTCTTTGTGACCCCCATCTACTATTATGAGATGAGCGGGCAGATGAAGACCCTCCTGGACCGGATGAACCCCCTCTACCCCTCGGACTACCGTTTCCGGAAGGTCTATATGATGGCCACGGCGGCGGAGGACGAGGACTTTGTCCCTGAAAAGGCCGTCAGCGGCCTCCGGGGCTGGGTGGAATGCTTCCCGAAGGCCGCTTTTGCAGGCGCCCTTTTCTGCGGAGGCCTGGGCGGCCCCGGAGAAGCGGGCGGCAGAGAGGACCAGAGAGAGAAGGCCTTTGCCTTCGGCAGGGGGCTGGAATAGGATGATCCGGAAGATGAGAATCCTTGCCCTTATGCTTTCGGCAGCCCTTTTCCTTCCCGCCTGCGGGAGGGACCAGGCACCGGCTGAGACAGCCGGGGCAGCTGAAGGGCAGACAGAGGCGGCGGAAGTCCGGGCGGCGGATGCCGGAAAGACCGGAGAGGCACAGCCTGCCGGAGAGCCGGAAGAAAGCGGCGGAAAAGAGGAGGAGAGCGCCATGAAGCTTTTCATTGACGGACAGGAGGTCACGGTCTCCTGGGAGAACAACGACGCAGTCAGGGCACTGGAGGAACTGACGGCAGATAGTCCCCTGACAGCGGACCTGTCCATGTACGGGGGCTTTGAGCAGGTGGGACCCCTGGGGACCTCCCTGCCCCGGGACGACAGGCAGACCACGACCGGAAGCGGTGACATCGTCCTGTATTCGGGAGACCAGATCGTGATCTTCTACGGGTCCAACAGCTGGTCCTATACCAGGCTGGGACACATCACGGACAGGTCCGGGGAGGAGATGGAAGCCCTTCTGGGAAGGGGAGACGTTTCCATCGAGATTGCTCCCTGAACAGCCGGAAAAGAGCGGGAACAGAACCAGACTGAAGAGACACAGCATGCAGGCATTCGGGGCCCATGCTGTGTTTTTTTGGCAAAAGACCTGAATGATGAAACGGTGAAGCGTGTTTTGACGGATCCTCCTTCATCCAGTCAGGGTGACCTCCCGGAATAATAACTTCGGAAGGATATGGTCGTTTGTGAGATATTATTCGGAATGAAACCGATGTATAATTGACATACTTCCGAATGCTGCGCATAATAGAAGAAAGCCAGAGGGAGGAAAGGCAGATGAGATCATGTAAAGAAATGGCGATGAGATGGGGGATATCTGAACGCAGGGTGTCAGAATTCTGCAAGGAGGGCAAGATTCCGGGGGCTGTGAAGGCCGGCAGACAGTGGATGATACCGGACCATGCCGCGCGGCCTTCCGATCAGCGGGTAGTCACCGGAAAATACAGCAAGAATGGGGCAGGAGAGAGGAAAAAGCCTCTTCCTGTAGGAATCTCGGACTATATCCGGGCGCAGGCAGAATACTACTATGTGGATAAGACCCTGCTGATCCGGGAGTTCCTGGACCGTAAGGCTTTTGTATCGTTGTTTACCAGACCGAGACGTTTTGGAAAGACTCTGAACATGGATATGCTCCGTGTTTTTTTTGAGACTTCAAAGGAGGATACGAGCAGATATTTCACAGACAAGGCAATATGGAAATGCGGAGCGGAATACAGAGAGCACCAGGGCCGATATCCCGTGATATTTCTGACATTCAAGGATGTGAAATATAATTCTTGGGAGGCGGCATTTACAAAGATCGCGGAACTTCTGCAGGAAGAATTCGGGAGGCATTCAGAACTGGCGGACAGTGATAAGCTTGAACCCTATGAGAAGGAGTATTTCCGGAAGATACTGGGAGGACAGGTAACGGAAGTGGAGCTTTCGGCCTCTCTCCAAAAGCTGTCAAAAATGCTGGCGGCCCATTATGGGAAGGCCCCGGTCATCATCATCGATGAGTATGATACGCCGATCCAGGAAGGGTATTCCAAAGAGTATTATGATGAGATCGTCGGATTTATGAGGATCCTCTTTTCAGGAGCCTTTAAGGATAACCGATATCTGTCCTATGGCTTTCTGACCGGGATCCTGAGGATCGCGCAGGAAAGCATTTTCAGCGGTCTGAATAACCTCAGTGTCAATTCTGTTATGGATGAAGAATATGACGGGTTCTTTGGGTTCACGGAAGCGGAAGTCAGGGAGATGCTTGATTATTATGGGGTGCCGGAGCGGGAAGAGGAAATCAGAAGCTGGTATGACGGATATCTGTTCGGACAGAAAGAAATCTTTAACCCCTGGTCCGTGATCAATTATATTTCCAGAGGTTGTCTCGCCCAGGCCTACTGGGTCCATACAGGGAAGAATGAGATCCTGGAGGATGTATTGCGGACGGCATCGGATGACATCATAGAAAAGCTCCATGCCTTATTGCAGGGAGAGCGTGTGATCGCAAGGATCGATCAGAACGTTGTATACAGATCCCTTACGGAGGAGCCGTCGAATATATACAGCCTGCTGCTGGTCGCCGGATATTTAAAGACTCTGAAAAAGGAACTTCAGGGAGACGGTACCTGGCTCTGCGAAGTGTCTGTACCGAACCGGGAGATCGCTGTTGTCTATAAGAGCGAGATACTTTCCCATCTGGTGCAGATCGGCGCGATGGGCAGGGCAGCGGCCAACAAGATCGCTGAGAGCCTGTATGCCGCGGATACTGCGAAGCTTCAGGACGGAATCGCGGAATACATGGAAAGGACCATCAGTTTTTATGATGCCGGCGCGGAAGGGTTTTATCATGGGCTGATGCTTGGCCTTGTGGCATTGATGGATACCCAGTACAGGATTCGGTCGAACAGGGAATCCGGAGACGGAAGATATGATATCTGCCTGTTTCCAAGGTCGGCGAAATATCCGGGCATTATCATGGAACTGAAGTGGGGCAGGGATCTGAAGGATGAGGAACTGGACGCATTATCGGCGGACGCTCTTGATCAGATCAGCAGAAAAGGGTATGACACTGAAATGCGGGAGGAAGGCGCAGGGGATATCCTTAAAATCGGGATTGCCTTTTCGGGAAAAAGGCTGAAGATACGGACTGTTTAAGTGCGCGGGACAAGGATCAGATTACAGAGACACAGCATGCAGGCATTCGGGGCCCATGCTGTGTTTTTTTGCTGTTCGTACATGTATAATGGGACCATGAGGGAGAAACTCCCGGAAAAGAGGAATCGCTATGAAAGTAGAAAGCGCGGCATGTCCCCACTGCGGGGCTCCTGTCAGGATCGAATATGGAAAAAAGACCGGTTTCTGTGAATACTGCGGCATGCAGCTTTTCATGGACGGGACGGAGCCGGCTCCCCGGGAGGAGGAGAGGCCGGAACGGGACCGGGAAGAGACATGGGAGCCCTATGCGGACAGAGAGCCGGCTGCCGGGAAGGAAGCCGGAAAAGCGCGGGGACTCTCCTACTGGACGCCTGTGGGCTTCCGGACAAAGACCCTCTGGAAGATGCTCCTGGCAGGCTTCTGGTATATCGTCCTGATCGCCATGGTGGTCAGTCCCGGAGAATCGGTGAACACCCGGGAGAGCCTGATCATTGTCTTCTGGATGCTTTCCTGGATCGCCGTGATCTTCAGCTGGCAGCCGGCCGCGGACCTTCTGCCCGGGCTGAAATCGGAGAACAGTTCGACCAGGACAGCGGCCAAGATCGGCTGGTGCTTCCTGTTCATCATGATCGCGTCCATTTTCATCTGAGGAAAAAAGACAGGAAGGAAAGGAGAACGCGATGAAAAGCATCACCAGTGTCTACAAGATCGGCAACGGCCCCTCCAGTTCCCATACAGTCGGCCCATACCACGCGGCCCGGCTCTTCGGGAGGCGGTTCCCGGAGGCGGACGCCTATGAGGTGACTCTGTTCGGGTCCCTGGCCTTCACCGGCGAGGGACACGGGACGGGCAAGGCCATCCTGGAGGGCCTGCCCGGTGCCAGGGTCCTCTTTGACAGGGAGACGAAGGACCTGCCCCATCCCAACACCATGGTCTTCAGGGCTCTCCGGGAGGGAGAAGAGATTGGAAGGGCCCGGATCTTTTCCATCGGAGGAGGCTCCATCCGGATCGAGAACGAGACCTCCGAGGAGGATCAGGAGATCTATGCCCAGAACAGCTTTTCAGAGCTGGCGGACCTCTGCGGCCATGAAGGGATGACCCTGGCAGAACTGGTCTACGCCCTGGAGGGCAGGCGCCTGAAGGACTACCTGCGGACCATCTGGCAGGCCATGCAGGCGGCGGTGGAAAGGGGCCTGCAGGCGGAGGGGATCCTGCCCGGAGGCCTGGGCCTTACCAGAAAGGCCCGGATGCTCTATGAGATGCGCTGCTACAACGAAAGCGCCGATGTGGCCATGAACCGGATCATCGCCGCCTACGCCTACGCGGTCAGCGAGGAGAACGCCTCGGAGAACCTGGTGGTCACGGCCCCGACCTGCGGCAGCTGCGGAGTCCTGCCTGCCGTCCTCTACTACATGGAGAAGGACCGGGGCTTCCCCGAGGAGGAGATCCTGGACGCCCTGGCCGTGGCGGGCCTGATCGGGAACGTGATCCGGACCAACGCCAGCATCTCCGGCGCGGAATGCGGCTGCCAGGCGGAGATCGGCAGCGCCTGCTCCATGGCGGCGGCCGCCATCGCCCAGCTCTACCGGCTGAACATCAGCCAGATCGAGTACGCCGCCGAGATCGCCATGGAGCACAACCTGGGCCTGACCTGCGATCCCGTGGGCGGCCTGGTCCAGATCCCCTGCATCGAAAGGAACGCGGTGGCGGCCATGCGGGCCCTGGAGTCCGTCAATCTCTCCCGTTTCCTCTTCGAGACCCGGCAGATCTCCTTTGACGAGGTGGTGGCCACCATGTACCGGACCGGCAGGGACATGGACGAGAAGTACCGGGAGACGGCCCATGGAGGCCTGGCCCAGATCTACGAGGAGAGCCGGAGGCTGAAAAAGAAGGGCCGCTGAAAGGGCCGCTGAAAGAGCCTCTGAGACAGGAACAGAAGGATCCCGGGGCAGAAACAAAGAGTTCATAAGAATAGCAAAAATAGAGCGTATAAGAAATAACAAAAAGAGCGTATAAGAAAAACAGGAGGGCCTGCTTCCCCGGGGGGAGCAGGTCCTCCTGCCTTTCAGGTCAGGGCCCGGCGCCGGGCCTGCCTTCCCTTCCGTCAATCCATCCGGTAGGGGTCAAAGCCCTCCGCCGCCAGGATGAACCAGGCAGTGGGCGCAATATGCAGGTCTGTGGTGTATTCCCAGGGAGACCCGTCGAAAAGGTCGATCCCGGTGGAGAGATGGTCCGTGGTGGCGGCCGGGAACAGGCCGTTCTCCGCCTGGATGGAGACCAGGGCCTTCATGGCCCTTTCAAAGGCCTCCCTGTCTCCGGTCTCCCGGTACATGAGGGCGGTATAGGCGGTGCCTTCGGCCCACCAGCCTCCGTTCCGGTTCTCCCGGCAGAAGGGATAGCCTCCCCCGGGCGTTTCCATGGCCGCCACGGTCTCCAGGGCCTTCTCATAGGGGGCAAAGTCCTGCCCCAGGGCCATGGCGCACCAGACCTGGGCGTCCAGGACCACCCCGTCCCGGTTGGGAGTCTTTCCGTCCTCCCCTGTACCGGTCAGGAAGAGGCCCCGGTCCGGATCGTACATGGACCTGATGAAGCGGAGGGCGGAGTCCGCCCCTTCCCGGTACCGGTCCTCTCCCGTAAAGGAATAGAGGGCCCGGAAGGCGGCGTAGGCGTCGATGTTGTGCTCGATGGACTTATAGGTCAGGGGATAGACCACGGGAGGGTCCCCCTCCTCCCAGCCGTCGAAGCCGGCGATGAAGCCGTCCCCTTCATCCTGACAGGTCTCCAGGACCCAGTTCATGAGGGAGGCCGCCGTCTCCAGGTATTCGTCCCCGCCCCGGAGCCGGTAGTACTGAAGAAGGGCCAGGGCCGCGTAGGCGGTGTTGCCCGTGTTGCTGCCGACCTGATAGCGGTCCTCATACCAGGCGCCGTCCTCCCGGTCATACCAGCCGGAGAGCCTGGCCCCGCTTTCCCAGCCCGGCCAGGCGGCGATGTCGCCGGAGGCGTAGCCGTTCCGGATCCGAAGGGGGGCGCCGGGGGCAGGAGGAGCGTCCAGGGCCCTGTCGTTCCCGGCCGCGTAGACCAGGGCGTCCAGGAGGATCCTGGCCTCCTCATAGCGGCCCGCGGCCAGAAAGGCCATGGCAGCCAGGGCGTTGTCATAGGTGAAGGCCGTGTTCCGGATATAGACATTGTCCGTATCATAGGACCGCAGCAGGAGAGGAGCGGTCTTCAGGCTCCGGATGGGACCGGTAAAGCGGATCTCATCCAGATAGAAGACGACCTCCCGGTCGCTGCCGGGGCCTCCGGCCAGGACGAAGCCGAAGCCGCAGATGACAGAGCTCAGGTCCGCGCCCTCCAGGGAGATGACGTACTCCTGCCAGTCCGGGGTCAGCCGGATCCGGCCCAGGGTCTTCTTCCGGCTGCTGCCGGGACAGGGGACGGTCTGCTCTCCGGTCTCGCCGTCATAGCCGAAGCCGCAGGTGAAGAATTCAACGGCCTCTCCGCCTTCTTCGCCCCTGGCGTAAAACCGGAGGGAGCTGGCTCCGGTCAGGTCCAGGCCCTGGCCGTCCGTGGTCCCGTCATTCAGCCGGGGCATGCTTTCGCCCTCGGGCAGGTATCCGTTCAGGAAGAGCCAGCCGCCCCAGTCTCCCTCCCGGACCCTTTGTCCGCAGCGGATGCAGCTGGTCCCGGAGTAAGGCTCTTCCTGCCAGTTCTCATCCATGTCCCGGACCAGTCCGGGATCCAGGCCCGCGATCTTTGCCTTCTGGGTAAAGTGGTTCTCTGTCAGGCCATAGTCCTTATAGACCCAGAGGGCCTCCCGTTCCTCGTTCATTCTCGCGGTCAGGGCGGCCAGGGCCTTTTCCTCGGCCTCCCGGAAGGGCGCGGCCTCGTCCTCCGCCTCCGCCGGGTCTTCAGCCGGGGCGGCGGCAGTCTCTGACATAGCTGCCAGGGCCTCCGGCGCTTCTGCCGCTTCCGGGACGGAGGACGCCGCTTCTGCCTCCTCTCCGGGAGGAGCGGAGGCGCCGCATCCTGCCGCCGCGGCCGACAGGATCAGGATTCCCGCCAGAAGGGCCGGCAGGATCCGGTTCTGGTTCCTTTTCATTCAGGGACCTCCTTTCTGTGTGTGGCATGTTTCCCCGGACTCCGGGAAGGGATCTTCCCGGGGCAGACCGGGCCTATCGTATCCATATATTCAAGTATAGGGGCCTTCCCGGGACCGGCCGGAAGGGGGATGAAAATCCGCCGGGCCCTTTTCGGACGGCCGGGGCCCTGACGGTATTAAGAAATCTGAAACTATGTTAAATCCAGGTAATTTGCCGTAAAGATTTGGAAAAAGCCTGTTCCTCAGCCCACGGAACAGGTATAATGCGCTTCAAAGGGCCTTTTTCAGAGCCCTGTATTTTTACCATAGAAGGAGACGATCCATGGAATTGTACTATAAGATCACAGCGCTTCTGGGCGGTCTTGCCATGTTCCTCTACGGCATGCGGATCATGGGAGACGGCCTGAAGAGGTCTTCAGGCGGAGCCATGAAGGCGGCCCTGGCCAGGGTCACCAACCGGCCTGCCATGGGCTTCCTCTTCGGCATGCTGGTCACCTGCATGATCCAGTCCTCCACGGCCACCATCGTCCTGACCGTAGGCCTGGTGGGCGCGGGCTTTCTGACCTTCGCCCAGTCGGTGGGCATCGTCCTGGGCGCCAACGTGGGCACGGCCATCACGGCCCAGATCATCCGCCTGATGGACCTCAACGCCGGCCAGGCGTCCATCCTCTACTTTTTCAAGGCCGACAACCTGGCCCCCACGGCCCTGATCATCGGCATCATCTGCCTTATGTTCCTGAAGGGGGACCGGACCACCACCCTGGGCAATGTCTGCATGGGCTTCGGCATCCTCTTCATGGGCCTGATCTTCATGAGCTCGGCCGTGAGCGAGATGGGGGACTCCCTGGCGGGCCTCCTGACTGCCTTTGAGGACAACTACTTCCTGGGCTTTTTATCCGGCGTCCTGGTCACGGGCATCATCCAGTCCTCCTCGGCCGTGGTCGGTATCCTCCAGTCCCTGGCCAGCTCCGTGGGCCTGACCTTCAGCGGGGTCTTTGCCGTCATCATCGGCGTCAACATCGGCGACTGCCTGACCACCTTCCTGGTCAGCCGGATCGGCGCCAGGCCCGAGCAGATCCGGACCGCCCTGGTCCACGTCATCTACAACATCATTGCCGCTTCCATGCTGGCCATCGTCCTGACGGTCCTGCGCGTGACCGGGGTCCTGGGAGACAGCATCTGGAACATGCACCTCAACTCCGGCGGCGTGGCCAACGTCCACGGCATCTTCCGTCTGGCGCCCGCCCTTCTGCTCCTGCCCTTCTCCGGCCAGCTGGCCGCCCTGGCCCAGCGCATCGTCCCGGACAAGGCCTCCGCGGAGGAAGAGCTGGAAGAAGAGGACACCTTCAAGGAACTGGACCGTCACCTTCTTACCAACCCCGCTCTGGCCCTGGACCAGGCCGGAGAGCTGATCATGAAGATGGCGGAGACCGCCCGTCACAACTACGACGCCTGTGTAGACCAGCTCTTTTCCTATGAGGACGCCAGGCATGCCCGGATGGAGAGCCGGGAGGATATGATGGACCGGATGGCCGACTCTGCCGGCCGCTACCTGGTGGACCTGTCTCCCTATATCAGCAGCGAGGCGGATACCAACCTCCAGAACTATCAGATCCGGGTCCTGGCCAGCCTGGAACGGATCGGCGACCACGCCATCAACATCGCGTCTGACCTCCACTCCCTTCACAACCAGAAGGAGGCATTCTCAGAGTCTGCCCTGAAACAGATCAGGGTCCTGACGGACGCCGTCAGCCAGACCATGGACATGACCCTGAAAGCCCTGGAGACCCGGGATTATCAGGCCGCCCGGACCATCGAGCCCATGGAGGAGGTGGTGGACGCCCTGACGGACGACCTCAGGTCCCGCCATATCGACCGCATGACCCGGGGCGACTGCGACGTCCTGACCGGCATCCGCTACGACAACATCCTCACCAACCTGGAGAGGGTCTCCGACCTCTGCTCCGATCTGGCCCTGGCGGTCCTGGCCTTCAACAGGTCCAGCATCCTGGGCCGGGAGCACCGCTACCTGGAGGACCTGCACAAGGAAGCGAGCCGGGAGTATTCGGAGATGTTCCGGAAGGAGTACGACCGGTATTTCGGCATCCTGGAAGAGCAGGATAAAGTCTCCTGAGAGCCTGAAGGAGGAAACGCCGGGCCCTGCCCGGATATGTGAAAACAGGCATACAGAAATCAGAAAGATCATGGGACCTGTCTCCGCCGGAGGCAGGTCTCTTTTTGCCATTTTTTTCTCCTGCCGGGCGGGACTGATGGTAGAATAGAGAAAAGGGCCGGAAAGGCCAGACCTGCGGAGGTTTTGATATGTCTTTTGCTGTATTTGCGGACGGCAGCGCCAACCTGCCGAAATCCATGCTGGAGGGGATCGACCTGCTTCCCTGTGAATATACAGTGGACGGGAAGCCCGTGACCTACTGGGGGGACGTGGATTCCTTTGACGGCCACGCCTATTTCGAGGGGCTCAGGCAGGGGAAAAAGATCCGGACCAGCCTGCTCAACAGCCAGCTTTTCATCACCCGCTTCACCCCTGTCCTGGAGGCGGGGCGCGACATCATCTATGTGTCCATGAGCTCCGGGATCAGCGGGACCTATAACGCCGCCATGGCAGCGGCCAGGGAGCTGATGGAGGACTTCGGAGACCGCTTTATCCACGTGGTGGATTCCAGAGGCTGCGGCTTCGGCAACGGCCTTCTGGCGACCCGGGCGGCTTCCCTGAGCCGGGCCGGCCTTTCCGCCAGGGAGGCGGCCGTCATCCTGGACGAGGAGGTCCCCCATACCTGCCAGTACTTTACGGTGGACGATCTGAACTTCTTAAAGTCCACGGGCCGGGTCAGCGGAGTGACCGCCGCCATCGGCACGGTCCTCAATATCAAGCCCATCCTTTACGGGACCAGCGAGGGCCAGATTGTGGCCTGCAGCAAGGTCCGGGGGCGGCAGAGGTCCATAGACGCCATCGCGGCCAAGTATAAGGAAAAGCACCTGGACCTCCAGGACCAGCCGGTCTGCATTTCCCACGGGGACTGCCTGAAGGACGCCCAGGTCCTGGCGGACCGGGTAAAGGCCGTGACGCCGGAGGTCTCCATCGTCATCGCCCAGCATGAGCCCTTCTCCGGCGCCCATGTAGGGCCCGGCATGCTGGCCCTCTTCTTCCGGGGCAGGGAGCGATGAGGCCGGAATACGGAAAGAAGCAGAACAGAATCAGAAGAGAATCAGAACAGAATGAAAGAGAGAGCCTGTCGGTACCGGGATGCGGGCCGGCAGGCTCTCTTTGCGCCTGCGCCGGGAGGACCTGTCTCTTTTTTTTGGAAAATGCGGTTGACAGGGCGGAGCTTTCCCTGTATATTACCTATTAAACAAGTAGGAATACTGGGATAAAGAAACATGTCCAGTGAATAGAGGAAGGAGACAGTCATGAGTGAACATACCTTTAAGTTTGAGACCCTGCAGCTGCACGTAGGACAGGAACAGGCGGACCCGGTCACCGATTCCAGGGCCGTGCCCATCTATCAGACCACGTCCTATGTCTTCCACAGCGCCCAGCACGCGGCGGACCGGTTCAATCTCCGGGATGCAGGCAACATCTACGGCCGGCTGACCAACTCCACCCAGGGAGTCCTGGAAGAGAGGATCGCGGCCCTGGAGGGCGGCGCCGCGGCTCTGGCTGTTTCCGCGGGCGCTGCGGCCGTGACCTATTCGGTCCTGGCCCTGGCGAGCGCCGGCGACAATATCGTGGCCCAGAACACCATCTACGGCGGCAGCTACAACCTTCTGGACAACACCCTGCCCGCCTACGGGATCACCACCAGCTTTGTGGACATCCATGACCTGGACCAGGTCCGGGCGGCCATCAATGAAAAGACAAAGGCCGTCTTCATCGAGACCCTGGGCAATCCCAACTCGGACATCCCGGACATCGACGCCCTGGCGGACATCGCCCACGCCGCGGGGATCCCCCTGGTCATCGACAATACTTTCGGCACCCCCTTCATGATCCGGCCCATCGAGCACGGGGCCGACATCGTGATCCATTCCGCCACCAAGTTCATCGGCGGCCACGGCACGACCCTGGGCGGCATCATCGTTGACAGCGGGAAGTTCGACTGGGCAGCCTCCGGCAAGTTCCCCCAGCTGACAGAGCCCAACCCCTCCTACCACGGCGTATCCTTCGTCCAGGCAGCGGGCGCCGCTGCCTATGTGACCTATATCCGGGCCATCCTCCTTCGGGATACCGGCGCCTGCATCGCGCCCATTTCCGCCTGGATCCTCCTCCAGGGCCTGGAGACCCTGTCCCTGAGACTGGAGCGGCACGCCGAGAATACCAAAAAGGTGGTGGAATACCTGGCGGCCCATCCCCTGGTGGAAAAGGTCAACCATCCTTCCCTGCCGGACCATCCCCAGCACGCCCTCTATGAGCGCTATTTCCCCAATGGAGGCGCCTCCATCTTTACCTTTGACATCAAGGGCGGCCAGAAGGAGGCCTACGCCTTCATCGACGGCCTGAAGATCTTCTCCCTTCTGGCCAATGTGGCGGATGTCAAGAGCCTGGTCATCCATCCCTATGACACCACCCATGCCGAAATGACTCCCGAGCAGCTGGAGGCGGCCGGCATCCGCCAGTCCACCATCCGTCTCTCCATCGGCACCGAGCACATCGACGACATCCTCTGGGATTTGGACCAGGGCTTTGCCGCGGCGGCCGCTCTTTCCGACTGATATCTCCCGGGGCAGGAGCC
>CAMOUD010000058.1 GCA_946626215.1 uncultured Lachnospiraceae bacterium | reverse complement strand
TCCTTCTGGATCTCCAGGCAGGGCTGGGCCACGCCGGGGGTATAGGCCAGAGACAGATCGTCCTTGGTGGAAACAGGGACCTTGGAAATGACCTCGATCTTTCCGCCCCATTCTTTATGCAGCCGTAATGATTCTTTCGCGTAATCCATATATATCCTCCATGGCGGCCTTCCTGCGGCCGCTTTCTGTGACCATTCTAATGGACAATTCCGGCTATTTCAACAATCAGGGCAGTTTGTTGATGCAAATGGAGGAAAAATCCTTTAGTATATACGGGTGTGGGCACGGCCGGGAGGGCAGGGCCCATGGACCGGGACAGCCCTGCCGGAGACTCCTGCCGGGGGATTCCGGTCCTTACGTTCAGACTCGGAAAGAAGGCATACAATGAAAAGAACAGGCACAAAGAAAAGAAAAAGGAGGAGGCAGAACAGGTACGGCATTGCAGCGGCGGTGCTCATTGCCTGCATCCTGTTCTTCCTCTTTTTCATAAACAGATGGAGGATCGACCTGACAGTCGAGTCCGAGGACTTCACCCGGATCGAATACCGGTCGTCCTTTGAGAACCCCGGTGCCAGCGCCTTTGTCACAGGCAGCATCCTCCGCACGGTGAGGATCCCTGTTCCCGTAAAGTCGGAGGGAAGCGTGGATACCAACTGGCTGGGCACGACCTTCCTGACCTACCGGGCAGAGGTCCTCTGGATGAAGGCGGAAAAAAAGATCGAGGTCCGGGTGGCGGACACGACGCCCCCGGTCATCAGCCTGGCCCACATCGAGGACTTCTACACCCTGCCCGGCCAGCCCTATGAGGAGGAGGGATTTGAGGCCGTCGATGACCACGACGGGGACCTGACAGACCAGGTGACCTCGGAAGAAAAGGAAGGCTTCGTTTACTATTCCGTTACGGACAAGAGCGGCAACACAGGCAGGGCCGTGCGGGAGATCTTCTATGATGACAGGGAGGCCCCGGTCATTACCCTGGAGGGAGGAGATGCTGTCTCCTTCTATGAAGGCAGGGACTTCAGGGACGCCTATTCCGCCGTGGACAATGTCCAGGGCGATATGACGGACAAGGTCACAGTGGAGGGCGAGGTGGATACCAATACGCCCGGCACCTATGAGCTGACCTATACGGTCACCGATGACTTCGACAACACCTGCAAGGCTGTCCGGACCGTTACGGTGAAGCCCCTTCCCAAGAATCCCGACAAGGTCCTGGACCAGAACAAGGTCATCTACCTGACCTTCGATGACGGCCCCTACCAGTACACGGACCGGCTCCTGGATATCCTGGGCAGGTTCCATGTCAAGGCCACCTTCTTTGTGACGGGGGCCTACGGGTATTCGGACTGCATTGCCCGGGAGGCCAAAGAAGGCCACAGCATCGGCGTCCATACCTATTCCCATGACTATGCCTCCATTTACAGGAGCACGGACGCTTTCTGGTCGGATTTTGAGAAAACGGAATCCCTGATCGAGCAGAAGACCGGCAAAAGGACCAGCCTCATGCGGTTCCCCGGAGGGTCCTCCAACCAGGTCAGCCGGGACTACTGCCCGGGGATCATGACGACCCTGGTCCGGCAGGCGGCTGACAAGGGCCTGACCTATTTTGACTGGAACGTGGAAAGCGGAGACGCGGGCGGGACCACCAGCAGCGCCGGCGTTTACCAGAACATCAGGGACGGCGTGTCCCAGATGGGCGTGGCCGTGGTCCTCTGCCACGACGTCAAGTCCTATACGGTGGACGCCATGGAGGATACCATCCTCTGGGCCCTGGAGAACGGATATACCTTCCTGCCCCTGACCAGTTCCTCCCCCACGGCCCATCACGGGGTCAGCAACTGAGGCGGAAAAGAGAGGCTTGCCCGCAGGTCCGGACGCCTTTATAATGAATGAACCGACAGGAAAAGCCTGGCAGACCTGAATAAACACGGACAGGCTGAGAATAAGAGAAGCATACGCCTGCATAGAGGCCGGCCGGACCGGCCTTCGGCGGGACGCGCAGGAGGAAACACTATGATTAAACTGTATGAGGGCGGCGTCTATCTGGTGAACGGGACCGAGATCGTTCCGGAAGCAGAGGCGGCCAGGGTCAGGCAGCTGACCGGGAAAGATGCGGATAAGACCGAGGCGAAAAAGGGCACCATTGCCTACGGGATCCTGAAAGCCCACAACCAGAGCGATGACATGGATGCCCTCCGGATCCGGTTCGACGCCCTGACCAGCCATGACATCACCTATGTCGGCATCATCCAGACGGCCCGGGCCTCCGGCATGGATACCTTCCCCATGCCCTATGTCCTGACCTGCTGCCACAATTCCCTGAACGCCGTAGGCGGCACCATCAACGAAGACGATCACATGTTCGGTCTTACGGCAGCCAAAAAGTACGGCGGCATCTTTGTCCCTCCCCATATGGCCGTCATCCACCAGTACATGCGGGAAATGCACGCGGGCTGCGGGAAGATGATCCTGGGCTCGGATTCCCATACCCGCTATGGCGCCCTGGGCACCATGGCCGTGGGAGAAGGCGGCGGCGAGCTGGACAAGCAGATCCTGGGCGATACCTGGGACAGCGCCTATCCCGGCGTGGTGGCCGTCTACCTGACCGGCCGTCCGGCCCCCTTCGTGGGTCCCCACGACATTGCCATCGCCATCTGCGGGGCCGTCTATAAGAACGGCTATGTGAAGAACAAGGTCATGGAATTTGTCGGTCCCGGCGTAGCCTCCATGACGACAGACTACAGGAACGGCGTCGACGTCATGACCACAGAGACCACCTGCCTGTCCTCCGTCTGGCGGACGGACGAGGATACAAAGGCCTATCTGGAGGATCATGGCAGGGGAGAGGATTTCAGGGAACTCAATCCGGCTGACATCGCCTACTATGACGGCTGTGTCTATATTGACCTGTCCTCCATCCGGCCCATGATCGCCCTGCCCTTCCATCCCTCCAACGCCTATACCATTGACGAGCTGAACGCCAACCTGACGGATATCCTCCGGGAGACCGAGAAGGCGGCGGAGAAGATCTCCCAGGGCAGAGCCCCCTATACCCTCCTGGACAAGGTCCGTGACGGAAAGCTCCAGGTCCAGCAGGGCATCATCGCCGGCTGCGCGGGCGGTCTCTACACCAACATCGTGGAAACGGCCAACCTCCTCAGGGGGAAGAGCATCGGGCCCGGCGAATTTACCTTAAGCGTCTACCCCTCCTCCATGCCCCTTTACCAGGATCTGGCGGCGAAGGGATACTTTACCGACCTGATCGCGGCCGGGTCCGTGATCAAGACCGCCTTCTGCGGTCCCTGCTTCGGCGCGGGCGATACGCCCAACCACAACGGCCTCTCCATCCGCCATACCACAAGGAACTTCCCCAACCGGGAAGGCTCCAAGCCCGGTCAGGGCCAGATGTCGGCCGTTGCCCTCATGGACGCCCGGTCCATCGCGGCTTCCGCGGCCTGCGGAGGCATCCTGACCAGCGCGGAACTCTTCGCGGACGCCTTCGGAGACGTCCCGGCCCATACCTTTGATGACAGCTCCTATAAGGCCAGGGTCTACCAGGGCTTCGGCAAAGCGGACCTGTCCTGCGGCCTCTTCTACGGCCCCAACATCAAGGACTGGCCGGAGAGGGCCCCTCTTTCCGAGAACATCCTCCTGAAGGTCTGCTCCAAGATCCTGGATGAGGTCACTACCACGGACGAGCTGATCCCCTCGGGCGAGACCAGCGCCTACAGGTCCAATCCCCTGGGCCTGGCGGAATTCACCCTGTCCAGACGGGACCCCGGCTATGTCGGCAGGACCAAGGCTGTGGACGCCCTGGAGAAGGCAAGGGAACAGGGAGAGGACCTGGCCGCTCTGGCGCCGGAGCTTCCCGGCATTTTCGAGGTGATCCGTTCCCTTCCCGGCCAGGAAGACGTCCGGATGGAGGAGACCGAGATCGGGTCCGTCCTCTACGCCAACAGGCCCGGAGACGGGTCGGCCCGGGAGCAGGCGGCCTCCTGCCAAAGGGTCATCGGCGGCCTCGCCAACATCACCCAGGACTACGCCACCAAGCGCTACAGGTCCAATGTCATGAACTGGGGCATGATCCCCTTCCATCTCAAGGGAGAACCGGACGCCTTTGAAGTCGGCGACTATATCTATGTCCCCGGGATCCTGTCCGCCATGGACGGAGACCTGTCCGATATCCCCGCCTATGTCATCAGGGACGGCAGAGCGGAGGAGATCCATCTCTACTGCAGGGAGATGACGGCCAATGAAAGAGAGATCGTCAAGGCCGGCTGCCTGATCAACTTCAACAGGAACGCGAAGAAAAAATAAAAGCGAGTAACTGAAAGACCATTCGGACCGGCTCCTGCCGGACCGGATCGGAAGCAGTCATAAGTATGGAAAAGACGGCCTGCGGATCGTGTCCGCGGACCGTCTTTTCCATTTCTGGGTTCTATTTTTTTCAAGCGCCTGTATGACGCGTCTTCCGGCACCGGGCAGAAGACAGGAGGGAGATTATCGGACCGAGGCTGTGCCGGCTCCCTCTTCCCGCTCTTTTCCCGGCTTCTTAAGCGCGGGTTCCGTCGCCTCCCGGCCGGCGTCCTCCGGAGCCGCTTCCTCCGCCTCCAGAGAGGCCCAGGTCATGCGGGAGATTTCCTTGATGGCCGACTGGGCCGTGCCCACGGCGGGCAGGTCCATGGACATGACGACCAGGACATAGTCCCGGTTGGTTCCGAAGACCAGGGCGGCGTCATTTTCGACACTGGCCAGTTCTCCGGTCTTGTTGGCGCAGACGGCCTCCTCCGGAAGGCCCGCCGGGATCTTATGGCGTCTTTCCTGGGCCAGAAGGGCTGCCAGCATCCTGCCGGAGGCTTCCTCGGAGATAAAGGTCCCCCGGCTGAGGTCCGCCAGGACCCGGCCGCAGTCCCGGGCGGAAGTCAGGTTCTCCTGGTCGGAGGTCTGGAGCATCTTTCTGTTCAGCTGTGTGGAGGTCAGGCCCCTGGCCTGGCAGAAGGCGTTGATCTCGTCCATGCCCAGGGCGTCGATCAGGCGGTTGGCGGCGGCGTTGTCCGACCAGGAAAGCATGGCCTTCAGGGAGTCGGCCAGGTCATCGGATCTCTCCCCCTTGTCCACCTTGTCCAGGTAGCAGCCGGCGACGGCGAGCTTGATCAGGGAGGCGGCGGTCATGACCTCGTCATGGATGCAGAAGTCCTCTCCTGTATCCAGGCGCCTGACATAGATGGACCAGGTCCCCCGCTGCGTGCTAAGATACTGAGTCAGGGAGGCTTCCAGCTGTTCCATGCTCTCGCTCCGGGCGGTCTGGGCCGGCCGTGTGGCGGCTTCGGCGGCCGCTTCTGTCGTTCCTGCCGAGGCAGGCGCTTCCGAAGAGGCTTCGGCGGCCTTCGTGGTCGCGGCGGCAGAGGTCTCCTGTACGCCGGCGGAACAGCCGGCCAGGACAGCCAGGATCAGGCAGGCGGTCATCAGGATATGGAACAGACGGATCGGCATTTGCATGATTCATTTCCTCCAGGGAATATACTAACACAGGAAGGGGCCCGGAGGCATCAGGAAGTTGCCGGGCCCATTCTCCTGAAAGGGCCGGTTAACAAGGTCTGCGCAGCCGGAGGCCCGGGGATGTGGTAAGACTTGCCCAAAGACAGGATGCCGGGAACGGGACGCTTCCTGAGACCGGCGGGAAAGGACAGATATGGACCAGACATACAGGGAGCGGCTGGAGGCATTCCTCAGCCGTCATACATACAGGGACTGCAGGCTGGAAGGCTTCTCCTTCCACTACCTTTGCTGCGGGTCGGGCGAAGTCGCCCTGACGCTTTTCGTCGGAGGCCTGGGCAAGAGCCAGCTCTGGTTCCCCTATATCGAGGAACTGGAGAACGACTACCGGATCCTGGCCATGGACTATCCTCCGGAGGCCAGGACCAACGAGGAGGTCATTTACGCCGTCCGGCTCCTGATGGAGCATGAGGGCATTTCCTCCTCCGTTCTGGTGGGCTCCTCCATCGGAGGCTATCTGGCCCAGATGTTCGCCAGGGAGTATCCCTCCTGTACGGACGGCCTGGTCCTTTTCTCCACCGCCGCCTTTTCCGCGTCGACCCAGTCGGAGCTGAGAAGGTCCTATACCAGGAGGAGGGAGCTCCTGACCGTGTCCGTCATCCGGACCGTCCCTTATTTTCTCCTGAAGAAGGTCAGGATCCGCCAGCTGGAGAAGTCCTGGAAGGAGATCACGCCCCAGGAGAGGGCCTACATGAAGGACCTCCTGAAGGAGGTATACCGGGGCTATACAGCCCGGCAGGACCTCTACATGACCAGGCGCTTCTATGACATGCTCCGGCAGAGGCCCGCAGGCAGGGAGGACTTTGCCTACCTGAGGGGGAAGATCCTGATCCGTCTCTCGGACCAGGACACGACCTTTTCCCGCCGCATGCAGAAGAACCTGATCGACATGATGCCGGGAGCCGTGATCGAGAACGGGGTCCGGGGCGGCCACATGGCGACCATGATGCGGCCCGGGGAATACGCGGCGGCCCTCAGGGAATTTCTGGAAATGGCGTTTTAAGGAGGGGCAGGGTCTGCTAGAATGGACAGAGAAAGCAGGAGACCCCGGTCCGCCTCCGGAAAGAAGGGGGGAAGTATGAAGAACAGACTGATGACGAGGGTCCTTTCGGCCGCCCTGGCCGCGGGGATCGCTCTTGGAAGCATGACGGGCTGCGCGGGCTCCGGCCGGCCGGCGGAGGCAGATCCGCAGGCAGAGGAAGAGGCGCCGGAGGAGGTGCCCGCGGAGGAAGAAGCGGCAGAGGAAGAGGCGCCTCAGACAGACGATGTCCCGGCGCCTGAAGAAGAGGAGACGGAAGAGATCCCCGGCGGGGATGTCTTTACGGAGTTCACTTCCTTCTCGGTCCATGACCTTTACGGGAACGAGGTGGATGAGAGCGTCTTTTCGGGGACTGGCCTGACCATGATCAATATCTGGGCCACCTTCTGCGGGCCCTGTCTGGGCGAGATGCCGGATCTGGCGGACCTGGCCTGGGACTATGAGCCGGCAAGGTTCCAGATCATCGGGATCCCTCTGGATGTCATGGCCAGTGAGGACGAGGCGGATCCGGACATGAAGGAATATGCCCTGCAGCTGATAGATGAGACCGGAGCCGACTATACCCATCTGCTGCCGGAACATGAGCTCATCGGCCTTCTGGGCCGTGTCCAGTATGTACCGACCACCGTCTTTGTGGATGAGAAGGGCAGACAGGTCGGAGAGGCCTATGTGGGAAGCAGGAGCCGGGAGGAATGGAAGGCCATCGTGGACAGCCTTCTGGTCCCGGAGGAATAAAAGAAAGTCCAGGGGAGGACAGTCATGTACAGATACACGGGGAGAAGGGACCTGTATGATCCCGAAAAAGAGCGCAGAGAGGCCATCATGGCCGGGGAAAAGGCCCTCCAGAGCCTTCACAGGGCCAGAAAGAGCCTGAACGTAGCAGGAGGCTGGGGCCTGGCCGACCTGATGGGCGGGGGCTTCCTGACCGGCATGCTCAAGCATTCCAACCTGGAGGAAGCCCAGCGGCATATCGAGCAGGCCAAAAAGGACGTCCGGGATTTCAACCGGGAGCTTTCGGATATCCATGACAGGACCCTGTCGGATCTGTCGGTCGATGTGGGAGGACTCATGACCATGGCGGACCTGTTCTTTGACGGAGTCCTGACGGACCTCCTGGTCCAGGACAGGATCCAGAAGGCCAAGAAGCAGGTGGACTACGCCATTGACCAGATCCAGCTGGCGCTGGACCGGCTGGGCGTTTACTGAAAAGCGAGGAGGAGAAAGTATGGAGAAGAAGAACAAGGACAGGAGATTTCCGGCCTGGGTCAGGCCTGTCGTCATCATGGCGGTCCTGCTGTTCCTGCTGGACTACGCGGAATGTCCGGCCTGGAACATCCATTCCACCGGTTTCTGGGTCATGTGGATCGTGGTCCTCTTCGTCGGCGTCGTGGCCAGTCTTCCGGGCGGGTTCCTGTCCGGCTATGTCCGGATCATGAAGCCGGCCAGAAGAAGGAACAGGGAAGGCATCGTGGAGCCGGAGGAGCCTGAAAGGAAAAAGGAAGCCCCCCGGAAGGGAGGCATAGGAAAGATCCTCCTGATCGCCCTTCCCGCGGTCCTGGTCCTCTTTTTCCTGGCCGGGGTCTTTTCCGGCGAGCTTTTCCACGCCAGGGCCTACAGCCAGATCCTGACGGTGGAGGAGGGCTCCCGGGAGGATATCCCCTCCGCGGAAGGGACAGCCTCCATTGCCCTGATGGATACGGCCTCCGCCTCCATGCTGGGCGACAGGGAGATCGGTTCTCTCAGCGACGTGGTCTCCCAGTATGACATCAGCTCCTATGATTATGTCCAGATCAATGACCAGGGCAGGCCCCTCAAGGTGGCCCCCCTGTCCTACGCGGGCTTCTTCAAGTGGTACGCCAACCGGAAGAACGGCGTGCCCGGCTATGTGACGGTGGACCCGGTCTCCATGTCCGCCTCCTATGTGCGCTGCGAGACGGGCATGACCTATGTGCCTTCCGCCTTCCTGGGCGAGGACCTGTACCGGCATATCCGGAGGGGCTATAAGACGACCCTCTTCATGGAGCCCCACTTTGAGATCGATGACGACGGGAAGCCCTGGTTCGTGGCCCCCACCTACGAGGAATCCATCTTTATCTTCGGCGGCACCCGGGTGACGGGCGCTATCCTGATCGACCCCGTGACGGGCGCCATGGAAAAGATGGCCGCGGCCGAGGTCCCGGAATGGGTGGACGTGGTCTATCCCGGCGACCTGATCTGCACCCAGTACAACAACTATGCCCAGCTCCAGAGGGGCTATATCAACTCCGTCATCGGCCAGAACGGATGCCGCAGGGTCACCACCCGGAGCGGGGGCGACGATGAGGCGGATGAGGCCGACTACGGCTATGTGGCCAAGGGAACGGACATCTGGATCTATACGGGCGTGACCTCCGTCAACGGAGACTCCTCCAACATCGGCTTTATCATGAGCAATGAGAGGACCGGCCAGACCAGGTTCATTTCCTGCTCCGGCGCCGATGAGTTCTCCGCCATGGCCGCCGCCGAGGGCGAGGTCCAGGAGAAGCGCTATCAGGCCAGCTTCCCCTCCCTGATCCTGGTGGACGGCATGCCCACCTACATCATGGTCCTCAAGGACTACGCGGGCCTGGTCAAGATGTACGCCTGCGTCAATGTCGAGCAGTACAACATCGTGGCCACCTCGACCCGGCAGAAGGACTGCATCGCCCGCTACAAGGCCCTGATGGCAGGGGACATCTCCATGGAGGAGGCGGTCTCCGACACCGGCCTTTCCGGAACGGAGGAAGACCTGAACACAGAGGACTGGGAGACCAGGACCATCACCATCCGCAAGATGACCGGGATCGACCGGGGCGGCAACACCTACCTCTATGTGGCGGATGAGAAGGGCACCATCTATCACGCCCTTTACTCGGACGTGATCGGCATGATGCTCATGGAGGAAGGAGACGAGGTCACCATCCTGACGGACGGAGAGCATTTCCTCCTGCAGGAGAACTAGGAACCGGTTTCCTGCTTCCGGCCCCGGCCGGGAGAAAAAGCGGATACGGGCGCCGGCCCGTATCCGTTTTTATGTTGCGCGTAAGACCATCTTGTGGTAATGTATGCAGAGACTCGATAGCGTGCAATTAATTTGCATGCGTCAGCACTTCAGAACGGAAAGAGTTTTAGCGGAAGCATGACAGACAGACTGATCGGCATCTTAATACAGTCCTTTCCCAGGATCCTGGTCCGGGGGTTCCTGACGACCATTCCCCTGACCATCCTGGCCTTTTCCATCGGCTTTGTGATCGCGGTGATCACGGCCCTGGTCCAGTTCGCCCAGGTCCCCGTCCTTAAGCGGCTTGCCCGGGTCTACATCTGGATCATCCGGGGGACGCCCCTTCTGGTCCAGCTCTTTGTGGTCTTTTACGGCCTGCCCAGCGTCGGGATCCTGATCGATCCCTTCCCGGCAGCGGTCCTGGTCTTTTCGATCAATGAAGGGGCCTATGCCTCGGAGACTATCCGGGGCGCCCTGGACGCAGTCCCTTCGGGACAGATGGAGGCAGGCTACTGCGTCGGCATGTCCTGGACCCAGATCATGCGCAGGATCGTCCTGCCCCAGGCCCTCCGGACGGCCTTCCCGGGCCTTGGCAACGAGCTGATCAGCATGGTCAAGGACACCTCCCTGGCGGCCAACATCACGGTCACCGAGATGTTCATGGCCACCCAGCGGATCAACGCCATCTACTATGAGCCCCTTGCCCTCTATATCGAAGTCGGCGTGATCTATCTGCTTTTCTCCACCGTCCTCTCCAGGCTGCAGAGGCTGGGCGAGAAGAAGCTTTCGTCTTATGGAAAGAGGTAAGGGCATGGCAGCAAACACGAATGAGAACATGCTGGTGGTCCGGGGCCTGAAAAAGGCCTTCCCGGGCGGAGGCCAGGTCCTGAAGGGCATCGACTTTGCCATCTCCAAAGGCGAGGTGGCGGCCATTCTGGGCCCCTCCGGAGGCGGCAAGACGACCCTGCTTCGCTGCATCAATTTCCTGGAGCGGGCGGACGAAGGGACCATGGACTTCTGCGGCATGCATATATCCCTCCACGGGGCCGGCAGGAAGGAGATCGGCCAGGTCCGGAAGCGGACGGCCTTTGTCTTCCAGAATTACAACCTCTTCCTGAACCGGACCGTCCTGGAAAACGTCACCGAGGGCCTGATCATCGCCAGAAAGATGGACAGGGCCCTGGCCGTGGACAAGGCCATGGCCTGTCTGGAAAAGGTGGGCATGGCGGACCGGAAGGACCACTATCCCAACCAGCTGTCCGGCGGACAGCAGCAGAGGGCTGCCATCGCCAGGGCTCTGGCAACGGACCCCGAGATCATCTATTTCGATGAGCCCACATCGGCCCTGGACCCCGAGCTGACAGGAGAGGTCCTGGCCGTCATGCGGAGCCTGGCCGAGGAAGGGATGACCATGCTGGTGGTCACCCATGAGCTGGGCTTCGCCAAGAGCGCCGCCAGCAGGATCATGCTGGTGGATGAGGGACGGATCCTGGAGGAAGCCGATACCAGGACCTTCTTTGAGGCACCACGGGAGGAGAGGACCCGGAATTTCCTGCGGGCCCTGTCTTCCAGAGATCTATAAACCTTTACAGGAGATATGCCGGCCGCGAGGGCCGGCAGAGAGGAGAATTATGAAAAGATTCGCAACGCTGATGCTGGCAGCCGTCCTCTGCCTTGGCCTTCTGGCAGGCTGCGGCTCCTCCGCTTCCCCCGCTCCCGCGGCGGACGGCGGGACTGAGGAAGCGGCAGGAGACGACCTTCTGGCCCAGATCCAGGAGAGAGGGACCCTGATCGTGGCCCTGGAGGGCGACTGGGCCCCCTGGTCCTTCCATGACGCCGATACCGACGAGATCAAAGGCTTTGACGCCGACGTGGCCAGAGGCATCGCTTCCCGCCTGGGCGTAGAGGTCGAGATCGTGGAGGCTCCCTGGGAGAGCCTGTTCGCTGGCCTGGACGCCGGCCGCTATGACCTGGTCATCAACGGCGTGGAGATCACCGATGAGCGGTCTGAGAAGTATGACTTCTCCGAGCCCTACGGCTACATCCATACCGCTCTGATCGTCCGCGCGGACAATGAAGAGATCAAATCCTTTGAGGATCTGGACGGCAAGTCCACGGTCAACAGCATTGCCTCCACCTATATGACCCTGGCAGAGAGCTACGGCGCCGCCGCCACCGGTGTCTCCACCCTGAACGATACCCTTCAGAACGTCCTGGACGGCAGGGCTGACGCCACCCTCAACGCCGATGTATCCTTCTATGACTACATGAACGTCCATCCCGAAGCCGAGCTGAAGATCGCGGCCCTGACCGAGGAAGCCTCCCATGTGGCCGTTCCCATGCGGAAGGGCGACGACGGCGCCTCCTTCCGGGACGCAGTCAACGCGGCCATCCTGGACATGAAGGAGACCGGTGAGCTGAAGACCCTGTCCGAGACCTACTTCGGATCCGACATCACAGCGGAATAAGCGCTGCCCCGGCCCTGACCGCGCCCGGGACAAGCCCATCAGGAGGAAAGGGGATGCCGCGGCATCCCCTTTCCTGTCTGAAATCCTTCAGGAAAGACAAGAACCATCATGCCTAAGAGAACCGCCCAGATCCTGAAAAACCTCCTGCTCCTGTCCATCCCGGCAGTCATTGAGCACATCATGAACACCCTCCTCCAGTACGTGGACACGGCCATGGTAGGCCGGCTGGGGGAGCAGGCCACCGCCGCCGTTTCCACCACCACCTCCGTGGGCTGGCTGGTCAACTGCGTGCCCTACGGCGTCGCCACGGCCGCCCTGGCCCTGATCGCCCGGGCCAACGGGGCAGGCAGGCCCGACAAGGCCCGCCGCTGCGCCGGCCAGGCCGGCCTCCTGACGATCGGGTCCGGTCTTGCCATGACCCTGATCTGCCTGCTTCTTTCGCCCCATATCCCGGTCTGGATGGGGGCGGCCCCGGAGATCCGGGCCCAGGCTTCCCTCTACTTTTTCATCATATCCCTGCCCATGGTCTTCCGGACCGCCTCCTTCGCGGCAGCCTCCGCCATCCGGGCCGTCCGGGATACCAGGACCCCCATGCTGATCAACCTGGGGGCCAATCTCCTGAACGCGGGCCTCAACTACTGGATGATCTATGTCCTGGGCTGGGGCGTGACCGGAGCCGCCATCGCCACCGCCATCGCCTATACGGCGGGCGGCGCCGCCATGACCGGGGCCGCCTTTTCCAAGGCCTCCCTCCGCTTCGGAAGAAGGGACCTCCTGCCGGACAGGAAGGTCCTGCGTGAATACAGGCGGATCTGCCTGCCCGCCCTGGCCACCAACGCGGCCGGCTGCCTGGGCTATGTCCTCTTTGCCGGCATGGTATCCGGCATGGGGACCACCATCTTCGCGGCCCATTCCATCGCCGTCACCGCCGAGCAGCTCTTCTACATTCCCGGCTACGGCCTCAGGACCGCCACGGCCTCCCTGATCGGCAATGCCCTGGGCGAGGAGGACATGGAAAAGCTGAAGATCACGGAGCACCTGTCCATCTGGATCACCATGGCCATGATGGTGGTCAGCGGCCTGGTCCTCTATCACGCCTCCCTCCCCCTCATGCTCCTCTTTACCTCCAGCCGGCCGGCGGCCGAGCTGGGGGCTGCCATGCTGAGGCTGGTGGCCTTTACGGAGCCCTTCTACGGCCTCATGGTGGTCCTGGAGGGCATCTCCTACGGCAAGGGCCGGACCCGGGCTGTCTTCTATACGGAGACCCTCAGCATGTACGGGGTCCGGATCCTCTTCACCTTCCTCTGCGTCAGGGTCTGGGGCCTGGACCTGCAGGCCGTCTGGACCTGCATGATCGCGGACAACATCTGCAAGGCCCTGGTCCTGGGCGTCCTTTACCTGAAGGGACGGCTCTAGGGCCAGGCCCGCCGGCAGGCAACCTTAACACGCCCTTAATACCGATTCTGGTAGAATATAAAAAGTTATGGAAACCATGACCGGCCGGAGTCCCCTGTTCCCTGAGTGCCCGGCCGGAGGAACCGATTCCGGGAGGCTGACTTAAAAGATGCAGAGAGCACCGGTCCCGAACGAGTATAAAGCGGCAGGCAGGGAACACATCCTTGCCTGCCTTTCCGCTTCCCCCTCCAGCCGCCACGTCCTGGAGGAGGCGGCTTCTGCCGCCGAGAGCCGGGGGGCCCTTCTGACGGCTGTCTATGTCCGCCATCCGGGCATGCGCAGGCTGAGCGGAGAGGAGGAGAGGCGGCTGGCCTCCAACATGGAGTTCGC
>CAMOUD010000057.1 GCA_946626215.1 uncultured Lachnospiraceae bacterium | reverse complement strand
AGATATTCATCCATATACGCAAACTGCGCTGTCCGATGATCCCTGCCTCTGATCGATCCGACCGGGATCATCCGTCCGTTCTTTTCGATGCTGATGATATATGATTCATTTCCCATGTCCGCGTCCTTCCATAAAGAGATCCAGACCAAGAAGATTCGCCAGACAGATCGCCTTCTCAAGCTCAACTGTTTTCTTTCCATTCTCCAGGTCAGATATAAAGCTCACGCTCAGTCCGCTGAATTCAGACACAAAGCCCTGGGTATACCGCAGTTCCTTCCGTCTTGCGCGGACCGCTTCTCCAAAGGATGCCGCACTTGTGATCCGTTTCATCGCTGCCTCCGTCTTTTTCATAAGCCTTCCGGCAAACGCGTCCCATGACGCGGATTTCGCCGTACGGCCTTAGAAGACCTTCGCCCTTCAAAAATAAGCCGTACGGCGTAAAAACGCATTTTCACGCCAGTATTTCGCCGTACGGCTTATTTTTATTGTATCATCCTTCCTCCCTTCCTGCAATCCCGCCTTCCCTGTACCTGCCGGAGCGGCACACTCCCGGATCGTCCAAGGCCTCCTCCGCAAAGGAAAAGCCTCCGGCAGCACATGCCGGAGGCTTTCTGTCATCTTTTTATCGGATTCTTTTCAGATCCCTGATCCTGGTCTTGTCAGGGGGCGGCGGAGAAGTCGATCACAGGCTCCTGGGGGGCCCTGACAGGCTCCACGGACTCGGCTTCCAGAAGGATGCCCTCGCCCCGATAGGCTTCGAAGGCGCCCTTGTCGACCCGGCAGGTGACCTTGATCCAGCTCTTTTCCTGGATCTTGGACCCCTGGGGGACCTTGCAGGCATAGCCAAGGAACTGCATGTCCTCGGCGCAGCAGGTCATGGCCATGCGGCCGGGGACGATATAGCCCCTGGGGAAGCCGTCCGGGATCATGCACATGGCCGTATACTGGATCCGTTTGCCCACGTACCGGTCCATATGCTCCATGGCGTCCAGGTACCAGATACCGTAGTTGATGCCCTCCAGGACGATGGGGTCCTGTTTGACATCGTAGGGAAGGTCCTCTTCCGTGGTCATGTCCACCTCGCCGTTGGCATCCTCGAAGATGAGGTCTGCCTGCTGGTTGATGGCCTTGATGTTGCGCTTGTAGGAAAGCAGGGTCTTCTCGTCCACGTCGTCGCAGCGGTTGACCATGATCAGCTCGGAATTGCGGATCTGCTCGGCCAGAAGGGACCGCATGTTCATGAAATACATGGAAAAGGTGGACGCGTCGATGGCAGTGATCTGCTGCTCCAGTCTCCACTTCCTGGGAAGGCGGAAGTTCCTGAAGTTCCACATGCCGTTCCACTCGATCAGGACGCGGACCGGCTTGTGCTTGGAGTCCAGGGACATGAGCCTGGCGGGGGTAAAGTCCTCCTCATCCTCGATGACCTCCACGACGGTCCGGGACATCCGGAGAAGGTTCTCCGGATATTCCACCTCGCCCTCTTCGCAGAGGATCAGGAGGGTCGTGCCCTGGGTCTGGAAATAGGGCTGGCCCAGGGTATAGGCAAAGAAGGAGCTTTTGCCGCTTTCAAGGAAGCCGTTTATGACATAGACCGGCTTCTGTGTATCTCTTCCAAACATGGAATCTGTCCTTTCTCTCAGGCTTTCTTTCTCCAGAGGTCAGCCAGGGCCCCTTCCTTGAGGCCGGCGCCGATCACGCAGATCTTGCCGGTAACATCGGCAGCGCCTGTACGGATCTCTGTCTCTTCGGGAACATAATCAAAGTGGATCCAGCTGCCGTCGGCGGCAGGGACCATGCCCTTGGAACGAAGGACGAAGCCATAGGCTTCCTCATCCTCAAGCCTTGCCAGGATGGCTCTGACTTCTTCTTCGGTATACTTGGCGGGAGTCTCCATGCCCCAGCTCTGGAAGATCTCATCGGCGTCGTGGCCGTGATGATGGTGGTGGTGATGGTGGTGGCTGTCGGAATGATAGATCCGGTTGCCGTCCTCGTCCACCTCGACCTCGCTGTGGTGGTCATGGTCATGGTGGTGATGATGGTGGTGCTCATGCTCCTCCTCATCCTCGTCATCATCGTCGTGATGATGGTGATGGTGGTGTTCGTGCTCCTCCTCATCCTCGTCATCATCGTCGTGATGATGGTGATGATGCCCGTGCTCTTCCTCATCCTCGTCATCATCATCATGATGGTGGTGATGATGCCCGTGCTCCTCCTCATCCTCATCATGGTCATGATGGTGGTGATGATGATGCTCGTGCTCTTCCTCGTCCTCATCCTCTTCTTCATGGGCATGGGCCTCCATGACCTCGGCCAGGATCTGGGCCTGGAGGTCAGACCTGCCCTCGATGGTCTCCAGGACGACCTTGCCGTCCAGCTCGGCCAGAGGAGTGGTGATGATGGTGGCCTTGGCGTTGTGGGCCCTGAGGAGCTCCACGGCCTCGGCGATTTTCTTGTCGCTGACCTTGTCGGTACGGGTCAGGATGATGGTGCCGGCGTGCTCGATCTGGTCGATGAAAAATTCGCCGAAGTTCTTGATGTAAAGCTTGGCCTTGGACGCGTCTACGACGGCAACGGCAGAGTTGAGGACCATGCCGGTATCCTCAGCGGCGCCGCTGACAGCGCTCATGACCTCGGAGAGCTTGCCCACGCCCGAGGGCTCGATGAGGATCCGCTCGGGAGCATAGGTGGCCATGACCTCACGCAGGGAGGTGCCGAAATCGCCCACCAGGGAGCAGCAGATGCAGCCGGAGTTCATTTCCCGGATCTCAATGCCGGATTCCTTGAGGAAGCCGCCGTCAATGCCGATCTCACCGAATTCGTTCTCGATCAGGACGACCTTGGTGCCTGCCAGAGCGTCCTTGAGGAGCTTCTTGATCAGGGTCGTTTTGCCGGCGCCGAGGAAACCGGAAATAATATCAATCTTTGTCATGGAATCGCCTTCTTTCTTATATAAATACATGTCTCCTGTCAGACATAGCGAGGATCAAAAGCAAAAAGTGAGCAGGGCTGTAAGCCGGGTTATGTCGAGGATGATCATCTATCTAGGACCGCCGTTGCCGACGGCCTCAAGCGTCCCACCTGAAGACGGACCGGGCCGGCCCATGGTCTTCTTTTCGGACTTGCTTCGGATGGGGTTTACATGGCTCACCGTGTTACCACGATGACGGTAGTCTCTTACACTGCCTTTCCACCCTTACCGGCAAAAAGCCGGCGGTATATTTCTGTTGCACTGGCCTGGGAGTCACCTCCACCGGACGTTATCCGGCATCCTGCCCTGTGAAGCCCGGACTTTCCTCGTCTGCGCCCTTTCGGGACCTGCAGCCGCGATCATCCGCCCTGCTCATATTTACTTTTTGACGGGATACATTGTAGTATGCCTTCTCATATTTGTCAAACTGAAATTGAAAACGATATTCAAATTTAACAAAGACTGCAGGCCCTGGACAGCGGATGGCAAGGGCCTTGAAAAGCCCGGACAGACAAAGACCCCCGGACAGCCGGCCGGCTGTCCGGGGGGACCTGAGATCCGGATCAGGTAGGGAAGCATCCTCCGCCGACAAATTCGCGGCAGATGGAGTTGGTGGGCACCGCGGCGGTATCCACGCCGACAAAGTACTCCAGGAACTTGAGGAGGCGCTTGGCCTCATAGTACTCCGGTTCGCCCGGCCTTACATTGAAAAGGAGGGGCTCGGCGTACTGCTTGATGACCGAGAGCTCGTAGATCAGGACGGAATTGAAGATGGCGTCCGCGCTCTCCTGGAAGGGGAAGATGTTCTTTTCCTCTCCCTCCCGGACCTTCTGCCATCCGCTCAGGGTCATCTGGGCGGAGTTGCCTCTGGTCCTGGCGTCCCGGACCATCCTGCGCAGGAGCCGGTTGTCCGTGGAAGGGATCCGGTTGTGCTCGTCGATGTTGAGAGAGGTCAGGGCGCTGATATAGACCTTGAACTTGTTCTCATCCGGCAGGTCCTCGGTGGACACGGGGTTGAGCCCGTGAATGCCCTCAATGATCAGGATATCATCGTCATTGAGCTTTAAGTAGTTGCCCTTGTAGACCCTGCGGCCGTTGCGGAAGTCAAAGGAAGGCATCTCAATGGTCTCGCCGGCCAGGAGGTCGGACATGTCCTCATTGAAGAGGTCCAGGTCCACCGCCTCGATGACGTCGAAGAGGTAGTTGCCCTCATCGTCCACGGGGGTCTTCTCCCGGTTCACGAAATAATCATCCATGCTGATGATGTGGGGCTTATAGCCGAAGGACCGGAGCTGGATGGCCAGCCTGTGGGAGAAGGTGGTCTTGCCGGAGGAAGAAGGACCGGCCACCAGGACAAATTTGATATTGCCCCTGTCATGGATCTGGCCGGCGATCTCTCCGATCCGGCGCTCCTGGAGGGCCTCCTGGATCAGGATCATATCCGAGATGTTGCCGGAGCAGATCTTCTCATTGAGCTCGCCCACGTTGGTGATATCCACCAGGTTCCCCCACCGGGTCGACTGCATGAGCTGGGCAAAGAGGCTGGGCTGGGGAACGAATTCCCTCACGGTGAAGGGGTCGTCCATGGTGGGCAGGACCAGAAGGAGGCCTCCTTCATAGGCCTGGACATGGAAGTTCCTGACATAGCCCGTGGAGGGCAGCATGAAGCCGTAGAAATAGTCATAGAAGCCTTCCAGGTTGTAGACATTGATGGTGGAGGACCGGCGGAAGTGGAAGAGCTTCTCCTTGTCCTTCATATCCTGCCTGCGGAAGAGCTCGATGGCGTCGTCGATGGGATAGGTCTTCTTGACGATGGGGACGTTCTTTTCCGAAAGGGACCGCATCTCCTCTTCGATCTTGCGGGCGAACTCCGCATTGGCCCGGATGCCGCCCAGGACCGAGCAGAAGCAGGCGTTGCCCAGGGAGAATTCGATCTTGATCCTCACCTGCCTGCCCTTTTCTCCCAGGATATTCCGGGCCGCCTTGATCAGCATCATCTGGGCCGTCCGCACATAGGTGGAGTGGCCGGCGGGCTCCCGGGTGGTGATCAGGGACACGACGCCGTCCTTGTCCACCTTCTTGGTCAGCTCCTTCATCTTCCCGTTGAAGATGACCAGGGCAATGGAATCCCCGTACTTGGGCTGGTATTCTCTGACCACCTTTTCATAGGTGGTCCCTTTTTCGTACTGGCGGATCGCGCCGTTGATCATGATGGTCGGCATAGGTACCCTCCCTTCAGACTTCCGTAAAAGGCTCCTGCTCGCCTTCGGTGAAGACCTCCAGCTCAGGGAATTCCTTTTCCAGATATTCTTTCATGTATGGAACAAAGATCTTTTCTACTCCGTAATGGCCCGCGTCAATGACGGCGATCCCCTTTTCCACCGCGTCGATGCCCACATGGTGGGTAATATCGCCGGTGACCATGACGTCCGCCCCGGCCTCCAGGGCCAGGTCGATCTCATCTTTGCCCGACCCGGGCAGGATGGCGCAGATCCGGACAGGCAGGCGGGGATCTCCGTAGAAACGGACATGGGGGATGCGGAAGACCTCCCGGACCCTTTCCGCCAGGTCCCGCAGGGTAAAGGGACCCTCCAGGGCGCCCACGCGGCCGATGCCCCACTCCGATTCCGCGTCGGACCCGGTCACCTCCAGGACCTCCCGGTCCCCAAGGCCCAGCCGGTCCGCGGCCTCATCTGCCATGACCGCCACGTCAAAGTTGGTATGCATGGCAAAAAGAGCGGTATCCGTCTGAAGAAGGCGGATCAGCCTTCTTCCTATAAAGTCAGTATCTGTGATCTGTTTGATTCCATGAAAAAGAAGAGGATGGTGGGTCAGGACCAGGTCGCATCCCAGGGCCAGGGCGTTTTCAATGACCCTGCTGTCCGCGTCCAGGGCCAGATAGACCCTGCGGACCTCTTTGCCCGTCCTTCCGGCCTGAAGACCGACATTGTCCCAGCCCATGGCCAGGCTCCGGGGGCAGAGGGCCTCCAGTTCCTCCATTAGTTCTGATAAGAGCATCGTGCTGTGCCTCACTGCATAACAGAATAAAGAAGGACTGCAGCAGGTCAGAACACCTCCGTCCGCTGCAGCCCTGATGGTCCTATTATAGTACAAAGAAGTTGGCTTGCTAAGGGGTTTCATCGGAATGATTATTAAATCTTTATGAGAAAACCATGAAAATCGTCAGATTTCGGAAGAGCAGGGGCGGCAGAGCGGCCGCCCTGCCTCCCTGCCGCCTCCCGTCTCTCCCGGAGCTTTTCTATCCCCTCACCCGCCCAGATAATCCTGGAGCCCCCTGCCCCCGCGGGATATGGAAAGCTTGTTCAGGGCCTTCCTCTCGATCTGCCGGACCCTCTCCCGGGTCACGTTCAGGATCCCGGCCACTTCCTCCAGGGTCCGGCACCGGCCTCCTTCCAGGCCGAACCGGAGCCGGATGACCGTCTGCTCCCTGGGACTCAGGCAGCTCAGGAGCTTCTGCAGGTCTTCTCCCAGCAGGTCCCGGGCGATCTCCTCCAGGGGGTCGGCCGCTTCCTCATCCGCGATGAAGCCTTCCAGAGACGTATCCCTCTCCTCTCCGACAGGCGCTTCCAGGGATACCGGGTCCCGGGAGTACCGGAAGATCTCCAGGACCTCCTCCGGGGAGATCCCCATCCTTTCCGCCGTCTCCTCAGGCGTCGCCTCCCTGCCCAGTTCCTTGAACAGGTCTCCCTGGACCCGCTTCAGCCTGGCGATCCTGTCGAACATGGCGGCAGGGACCCGGATGGGCCTGACCCGGTTGGCAAGGCCCCGGAGGATGGCCGACCGGATCCAGTTGGTGGCATAGGTGGAGAACCGGAATCCCCTGTCGGGATCGAACTTTTCCACCGCCTTTATAAGGCCCAGGTTCCCCTCCTGGATCAGGTCCATAAGGGCCATGCCTCTTCCCTGGTAGCGCCTGGCTATGGAGACGACCAGACGGAGGTTGGAGGAGGCCAGGCGGTCAAAGGCAGCCTTGTCGCCTTCCCGGACCTGCCGTGCCAGGTCCCTCTCCTCATCAGCCGTCAGGAGCGGATACCTTCCGATCTCCCGCATATAGAGGCTGACCAGGTCCCCGGTATCCCCGGCTCCTTCCGGAACCTCCTCCGGATCGGTCACCGCAATGCCCAGTCCGTCCAGGGCCTCAAAGACCTGGTCCATGCCGGCGTCATCCAGGTCCCTGAAGGCTTCCCGGACCTCCTCGAAGGCCAGGGCATTGCCGCGGCCGGCCGCCCTTTCCGCCAGAGCCCTGATCCTTCCGTCCAGTTCCTCATGTCCCGTTCTTCCCATTCCGGATCCTCCTCTCGCCGGCGCGTCTGCCCAGGCGGGCAGCCCGCGCGAAGTCCGCCCCATCTTATCCTCTTTTATTATACGGTCCCTCCCCCTCTGCCTTCCGCGGGGGGGCGAAAACCCGCAGGAAGATCCGCCCGGAGGCCGGGGCAGAAAAATGACGCTCCTCCGGAAGGGAAAAGCGTCATGGATCTTTCAGCCTGTTTTTGACAGGATATTCTCTTTACAAGTACTGGGCCAGGGCCATCCGGACCATGGCCAGGATCCACAGGGCCTGTTCCTTCCGGTCCCGGGTCCTGGCGGGATCAGCTGCCCCCTCCAGGGAGGCCAGGATCCTGGTCTGGGTCCTCTCCTGCCGGACCAGGAACCTGTACAGGACCGGGTCCCGGTCCCGGATCAGGCAGGGCCCGAACCAGTCCTCGGCAGGGAGCCTCAAGGCTTCGTCCGCCTCCTCCTTCCAGAGGGGCCTTTTTCCTTCCGCCCCGCGGAGGGCATGGATCACGGGATAGAACTTGCCGTCCTCCTCCACCAGGGCCTCCTTGTCGATGCCGAAGCCCAGGTCCCGGAGAGAGGCCCGGACCATCCACCGGTCGGACTGGGGAGACAGGACCAGCTCCTGAAAGTCCCGGGTCTTGTCCGGCTGCCGGGTCAGGATGTCCTTCATGAGCTTCCCGCCAAGGCCTGTGATCATCAGGCACTGGCCCTCGCCCTTTTCATAGGCGTCCAGGCCGTCGGAAAGCCGGAGGGCGATCTCTCCCTCCATCCCGTAGAGGGCCAGGTTCCCGGCCGCCTTTTCCAGGGGGCCCGGGATACAGTCCATGGCCAGGACAGAAGGGACCAGGCCCTGCTTCTTCAGCCAGATGGGGATATGGGCGTGGTCGCAGCCCACGTCCGTCAGGGCCAGGCCAGGCGTCACCATGGAGGCGGCGGCCATGAGCCTCCCCGACAGACGGGGCAGGTTCTCAGTCATCCAGGTAATCCTTCAGTTTGCGGCTCCTGCTGGGATGGCGGAGCTTTCTCAGGGCCTTGGCCTCGATCTGACGGATCCTTTCACGGGTGACGTTGAATTCGCGTCCGACCTCCTCCAGGGTACGTGCCCTGCCGTCGTCCAGGCCGAAGCGGAGGCGGAGGACCTTCTGCTCTCTCTCGGTCAGGGTGCTCAGGACCTCTGTCAGCTGTTCCTTGAGCAGGGTGAAGGCAGCGGCGTCGGCCGGCACGGGCATGTTGTCATCGGGGATGAAATCGCCCAGGTGGGAATCCTCCTCCTCGCCGATGGGTGTCTCCAGGGAGACAGGCTCCTGGGAGATCTTGATGATCTCGCGGACCCGCTCCACCGTGATGTCCATCCGCTCGGCGATCTCTTCAGGCGTAGCCTCGCGGCCCAGCTCCTGGAGGAGCTGCCTGCTGACCCGGACCTGCTTGTTGATGGTCTCCACCATGTGGACCGGGATCCGGATGGTCCTGGCCTGGTCGGCGATGGCCCTGGTGATGGCCTGGCGGATCCACCATGTGGCGTAGGTGGAGAACTTGTAGCCCTTGCGGTAATCGAACTTTTCGACCGCCTTGATCAGGCCCAGGTTGCCCTCCTGGATCAGGTCCAGGAAGAGCATGCCGCGGCCCACGTAGCGCTTGGCAATGGAAACGACCAGACGCAGGTTGGCGTCGGCCAGGCGCTTCTTGGCAGTCTCATCTCCGGCCTCCATCCGCATGGCCAGGTCCTTCTCCTCTTCCGCTGTCAGAAGCGGGACCTTGCCGATCTCCTTGAGATACATGCGGACAGGATCTTCGATGTTGACAGCCTCGCCCGCCAGAGCGTCGATGTCCTCATCGACCTCGCTCTCGCCGGACTGCTCGATATCCTCCAGCTCGTCCTCGGGAATGCCGTCGTCATCTTCGTTCTTGTTGAAGAAGTCGATGTTCTGAGAAGTCAGGTACTGTAAGACATCCTCCATCTGCTCCTCGTCCAGCTTCATGTCCCGGAAGGTCTCCTCGACCTCGGCGTAGTCCAGGGAATTCTTGTTCTCCTTGGCCTTTTCCACCAGGAGCGCCAGACGTCTCTGAAACTCTTCTCTCATCTTCTCATCCATGTGTTCGCTCATTTTCCACCTCATCAAGCAAAGCGCGCGGGCGTCCGGTGAAGGGCCGCCCCAGTTTCCGTTCCGATTGTATCACCCGGCCCCGCCCCGTCCGGAAGGGGGCCGGATTTCTTCAGCTTTCCCTGCGCGGCTTAAAGACCGCGCCCTCCAGCTTTTTCTGTTTTTTCTTTTCATAGAGCAGGAGCTGCAGGGACATGGGATCGGATACATCCCTGGCCTGGAGCCTGTCTATGGAATCCCTCTTGACGGCCATGACGATGTCATGGAAGGCCTTGGCCCTTTCCTGCTCGCCGGAAAGGCCCTGGAGCCTGGTCCCGAACAGGGCGGCCGCCTCCTGCTGGTCCTCCTCCGTCTCAAAGGAGGCAATGACCGAGGGAACGGCCGAAGCAGGCGCCTGGCCGGCGTCCATGGCTTCCCAGAAGCGTCCTGCCGCTGTCCGGCAGACGCCTTCCTCGAAATCGTCCGGGGAAATATAATCCCGGATCTGCCCGAAGAGGGACGTATCCTCCGACAGCCAGGTCATCAGGAGCCGCTGGTTGCGGAGGGAGGCCGCGTTCCCCTTCCGGGGCTTCCTTTCCTGCCTGGCAGGGGGCTGGTCGGGGGAGACCAGGTCCTGTTGGCCGGCGCCGGCCCTCCCATAGGAAGCCACCTGCTTCCGCAGGGCCTCCTCCCGGATAAAGTAGCGGGCCGCCAGGGCCTGGAGATAATTCTCCCTTTCCACCTCTTCCTCGAACTGGCAGAGCCGCCTGGCGATCTCCCGGTGGAACTCGGTCCTCTGGGCGGGATCGTCCATGGCATAGGAGGCCTCCAGCATGCGGATCTCGAAAAGGAAGGAATTCTCCGCTTCCCGGATCCTCTCCCGGAAGGCGTCCGCGCCCAGGTTCCGGATGAATTCATCCGGGTCCTTATAGGGCTTCATGGAAAGGACCCGGCCCCGGATCCCCGCCTTTCGCAGGATCTGGGCGTTCCGGAGGGCGGCCCGGGTGCCGGCCCCGTCGGAATCGTAGGCCAGGATGACCTCGCCCACATAGCGGCGGATCAGGACCGCCTGGCCCTCGGTAAAGGCCGTTCCCAGGGAAGCCACCGCTTCGGTGAAGCCTGCCTGATGGAGGGCGATCACATCCATGTATCCTTCACAGAGGATGAAATATGGCTGTCTGGTCTTTCTGGCCATGTGGAGGCCGTAGAGGTTCCTGGACTTGTCAAAGACGGGCGTCTCCGGAGAGTTCAGGTACTTGGGCATGCCCTCTCCCATGACCCGGCCGCCGAAGCCGATGACCCGGCCCCGCATATCCTGGATGGGGAACATGACCCGGTTCCAGAAGCGGTCATGGAGGCCCCTCTTTTCGTCAAAGACCGCCACGCCCGATTCCAGGATGTCCTCGTCGGAATAGCCCCGGCCCTTCAGATATTTGACCAGGTCGGATGCGGCCCCGTGGGCAAAGCCCAGGCCGAACCGTTTCATGATCTCCTCGGACAGGGCCCGGCCTTTCAGGTAGGCCATGCCCTTCTCTCCCCGCCTGGACCGCAGGAGCCGGTAGTAGTAGGTGGCCGTCTCCTTGTTGATCTGGAGGAGGCGTTCCCTCTTTTCCTGCCGTTTTTTCTGCTCGGCCGTATAGTTCCTTACCGGGAGGGTGACGCCGGCCTTGTCGGCCAGCTGCCGCAGGGCCTCCCCGAAGCTGATGTTCTCATACTTCATCAGGAAGGTGGCGGCGTTCCCGCCCGCCCCGCAGCCGAAGCAGTAGAACATCTGCTTGTTCTGGGACACGGAGAAGGAAGGCGTCTTTTCATTATGGAAGGGGCAGAGCCCCACATGGTTGGATCCGCGCTTCTGCAGGTGGACATAGGGGGATATGACATCCACGATGTCGACTCCCTGCAGGACGCTGTCGATCACGTCCTGGGAATAGTACATAGAAATCCTCTTGGAAAAGACCTGCCCGGCGGGGCCCCTCAATAGATGGACCAGTTCCGGGGGATATAGAGTTCTTCGTAGCGGGAAATGGCAAAGCGGTCCGTCATGGAGGAAATATAATCACAGACGATCCTCTCCCTGGAGTCTCCCGCTTCCTCCTTGGCCAGAAGGGTGTCCGGAAGCTCCGAGATATGGTCCATGTAGTAATGGAAGAGGGTCTCCACCAGGGCCTCGGCCTTGCTCTCCTCCCCCTTGACCCTCCTGTTGGTATAGACCTCCCGGTTCATGAAGGCCCGCATCTTCTGCATGGCCTCCCAGACAGGCGGCGCCATGGCCACTACGGGCTTTCCCATGCTTTCGGAAATGATGGCGTGGATCAGGGTATCCAGCCGCTCGCCCAGGGTCCTGCCCAGGACGTCCCCGATCTCCGAAGGGACATCGGCATCCGTCAGGACGCCGGCCCGGATGGCGTCGTCCATGTCATGATGGATGTAGGCGATCTTATCGGACAGACGGACGATCTGTCCCTCCAGGGTGGAGGGCATGCACCGGGTCTGGTGGTTGAGGATCCCGTCCCGGACCTCCCAGGTCAGGTTGATGCCCCGGCCGCCCCTGGCCAGATGGTCCACGATCCGAAGGCTCTGCTCGTTGTGCCTGAAGCCCTCCCGGCATACCCGGTCCAGGGCCCTTTCGCCGGCGTGTCCGAAGGGAGTATGGCCCAGGTCATGGCCCAGGGCGATGGCCTCGGTCAGGTCCTCATTGAGCATGAGGGCCTTGGCGATGGTCCTGGCGTTCTGGGAGACCTCCAGGGTATGGGTCATCCGGGTCCTGTAATGGTCCCCGTCAGGGGTCAGAAAGACCTGGGTCTTGTCCTTCAGTCTGCGGAAGGGCTTGGAATGGAGGATCCTGTCCCTGTCCCGCTGGTAAACGGGACGGATATCGCAGGGCTCCTCGTCTCTGGCCCTCCCCTTGGTCTGATCGGAAAAACTGGCCCAGGGTGCAAGGATTTCATGCTCTCTCTGCTCGAGCTGCTCTCGTATTGTCATACCTGTGTCCTCCACAAAGGGCCGGCGGCCCTCCGGAAAACCCGCCATGATCGGCGTACAATACCTTATTCGAAGGGAATGCCTCCATTTCCTTTATTCTTTCTCTGAAAAAAATGAAAAAAGAAAGACAATGGATCATCTGTCTCCCAGAGCCTTCAGGAGGGCCTCCAGGGTCTCCTCCAGGTCCAGCCCGTCCTCGGACAGGGTCAGGTCGGCGTACCTCTCGTAGAGGGCCGTCCTCTCCCGGTAGAGCTCCGCCAGGGTCTGGCCTTCCTTCAGGACGACGCCCCTTCCCTTCAGATCCCGGAGCCGCTTTTCCAGGACCCCGTAGGAGGCCTTCAGGTAGACCATACGCCCGGTTCTCTTCAGGCATTCCATGGCCTCCTTCCCGTAGACGGCGCTGCCTCCTGTGGCGATGACGGTGTCCGAAAGCCGGGAAAGGTCCCGGCAGACCCCTTCCTCGATGGCCAGGAATCCGTCGATCCCCTCCTCCTTCATGATGACGGAAAGGCGCCTCTTTTCCTGTTTCTGGATGACCAGGTCCGCGTCCACGAAGTCCATTGCCAGCTCCTTGGCCAGGATGACCCCTATGGTGGACTTGCCCACGCCCGGCATGCCGATCAGAACGATGTTCATCGCTTTCGCTCCTCCACGTATCGCGCTCTGTTTCTACTTTCAGGAAGAGGAGAGACCTGAAGGGAAAGGGGGCCCGGGCCTCCTCCGGACCTGTCCCGAATGTACTGCAGAAGAAGGGCCTTGGCTTCTGTATCTCCTTTTCTGTCAAAGAGATCCAGGAGCCGGCCGGCCGGTCCTTTGTCCAGGACCTCTTCCCGGATCAGGAAGAGGAGGACAGACCTGTCCTCTTCCGCCTCCTTCAGGAATTCTCCGATATGGTCCCTCAGGTATGCCAGGTACCCTTCCTTCCACTGACCGGCCTCCTCCAGGCCATGGCCCATGGCGTAGAGGAAGCCTCTGGCAGCCCGGCCCTGAAGCTTCCGGGGCAGGTCAGAGAGAGGGCCTCCCAGATAGATCAGCTCCGGAGAATTCATGTGGAACATATACGAAAGCGGTGACCTCGTATGCCGAACGGGAGATGACTCTTCTGAGACCGGTACACCAGGCGAAGACATCCTCCCCCATGCTCGTCACGCCGGCGGGGACCCTGACCTCCTCAAGGCTCCCGCAGCCATCAAAGGCGCAGCCCCCGATGCTGCTGATCCCCTCCGGGATCGTCACGTCCCCGCCGGGTCCCAGGTATCTGACCAGGACCCCGTCCTCGATCCTGTAATCCTCCGCGCTTCCCATGCCCTTCTCTCCAGGTCCTCTTTTTTCCACAAAGACAGGAAAGCGCCTGCACACAGGTGCAGACGCTTACGTGGAACCGACGGGGATCGAACCCATGACCTCCCGCACGTCAAGCGGACGCTCATCCCAGCTGAGCTACGGTTCCGTATGTCATTTACGACATTCCTATTATACTATGCGCTCCCTCAAGGAGCAAGGGTAAAAGACTCTCGTCTTTCGTGGAACCGACGGGGATCGAACCCATGACCTCCCGCACGTCAAGCGGACGCTCATCCCAGCTGAGCTACGGTTCCGTATTTAATTATTACCCCGAACGGGACAGTGGAACCGACGGGGCTCGAACCCGTGACCTCTCGCGTGTGAGGCGAACGCTCATCCCAGCTGAGCTACGATTCCTCATCAGTGCGGAAGATGGGACTTGAACCCACACGCTGTAGCCAGCACAAGATCCTTAG
>CAMOUD010000056.1 GCA_946626215.1 uncultured Lachnospiraceae bacterium | reverse complement strand
GGCTTCCGACGGGGAGCGGGCGCCTGCCGTTTTTCAGTTCCCGGCAGGGAAGCGGAAAACGCCCGGCAGAGGGCCATCCTGGGCCTCCCTGCCTCTTCGGCGGACTGGTCAAGCAGGGCGGTTTATGGTATATTGTTAAGTACTGTCCGTACAGGCCCCGGCCCGGCAGTCCAGAGAAGTCCGAGAGGAGAGAAAACAATGAGCAAAGTTTGGAAATTCGGCAGGGATGTGGATACCGACCAGATCATCGCGTCCCAGTACCTCCTTCTTCCCAACGTGGAGGAAATGAAGCAGTATACCTTTGAGTCCCTGGATCCCGGCTTCGCCGACAGGGTCTCCCCCGGAGACCTGGTGGTGGCGTCCGAGAACTTCGGCTGCGGATCTTCCAGAGAGCAGGCCCCCAGCGTCCTTAAGGCCCTGGGCGTCAAGGCGGTCATCGCGGGCTCCTTTGCCCGGATCTTTTACCGAAATTCCATCAACATCGGGCTTCCGGTCATCGTCTGCCGGGACCTTTATGACCATGTGGAGAACGGAGACGAGGCGGACCTGGATCTGTCCGCCGGCACGGTGACGGCAGGCGGCCGGACCTTTGCCTGCACGAAGCTCCCCGAATATATGCAGCAGATCCTGAACCAGGGCGGCCTGATCGCCTCCCTCAACAAAGAAGACTGAGCGAGGGAGGTATACCTATGGGAATGACGATTGGCGAAAAGATCATAGCGAGAGCGGCCGGCCAGACTTCGGTCAGGCCCGGCGACATCCATACGGTCACCCTGGACCGGATGATGAGCAACGACGGCACCACCCATCTGACCGTCGACATGTACAACAATAAGCTGAAGAACCCCCGGGTCGCCGACCCGGACAAGGTGGTCTTTATCATGGACCACAACGTCCCGGCGGAAAATCCCAAGACCGCCGAGGCCCACAAAAAGATGCGGAATTTCGCCCGCGAGCACGGGATCAGGCTCTATGAGGGCCAGGGCGTCTGCCACCAGATCATGATGGAGGACTATGTCTGCCCCGGCGAGCTCATTTTCGGCGCCGACTCCCACACCACCACCTACGGGGCCCTGGGGGCCTTCGGAACGGGCGTGGGCTGCACCGACTTCCTTTATGCCATGGTGACCGGCCGGTCCTGGGTCCTGGTGCCCGAGACCATTCGCTTCAACCTCCACGGCAGGCTCCGGGAGGGCGTCTACCCCAGAGACCTGATCCTGACCATCATCGGGGATATCGGGGCCAACGGGGCCAACTACAAGATCATGGAGTTCGCCGGGGACGGCGAGCACGCCATGTCCATCCATGACCGGACCGTCCTCTGCAACCTGACCGTAGAGGCGGGCGCCAAGGCCGGCATCTGCGAGCCCGATGAAAAGGTCACCGAATACTGCAGGGAGCACGGAAGAGAGGGCGGGACCTTCTTTGTGTCCGATCCCGACGCCTCCTTTGCCGCGGTCTATGACTACGATCTCTCCAAAATAGAGCCCGTCTGCGTCCGGCCCGACTTTGTGGACAACTACGCCACAAGGGCTGAGATCGAAGCCGAGCATGTGGTCATCAACGAGGCCTTCATCGGCTCCTGCAACAACGGCCGGATCGACGAGCTCCGTCAGGCGGCTGCTGTCCTGAAGGGGCGGAAGGTCCATCCCCTGGTCCGCCTTCTGGTGGCCCCCGCCTCCAGGGCAGTCTATCTGCAGGCCCTGAGGGAGGGGATCCTGGCCGACCTCATCGAGGCCGGCGCCATGATGATGAACCCCAACTGCTCCGTCTGCTGGGGAAGCTGCCAGGGCGTCATCGGCGAGAACGAGGTCCTGGTCACCACCGGCACCCGGAACTTCAAGGGAAGGTCCGGCGCCGCCTCCTCCAGGGTCTACATGGCCAACGCCGAGACCTGCGCGGCTTCGGCCGTGGCCGGCTATATCTGCGGCCCGGACAGCCTGGACTGAAAGGATGGTAGAGAACATGAAAAAGACATTTACAGGCCGCGTCTTTGTCCTGGGCGATGACATCGATACCGATATCATCATCCCCACCGAATACCTGGCCCTTCCCTCTGTGGAGGATATGAAACAGTACGGCTTTTATCCCCTGCGGCCCGAGCTCCCCGGTCTGATCCGGGAGGGGGACATCCTGGTGGCCGGCAAGAACTTCGGCTGCGGATCCTCCCGGGAGCAGGCGCCCGAGATCATCAAGGCCCTGAAGGTCTCCTGCGTGATCGCCGGATCCTACGCCAGGATCTTTTTCCGCAATGCCATCAACAACGGCCTGCTCCTGATCGAGAACGACCAGATCCAGGAGTATGTGAAGGAGGGGGATTCCATTACCGTCACCGTCGGAGAGAAGATCGAGGCGGGCGGCCGCGTCTTCCCCATTCCCGCCCTGCCGGATGACCTCATGGAGATCCTGGAGGCGGGCGGCCTGGTAAAGGCCATGCAGAAGAGAAACGGGATTGCCCGGGAGGAATAAGGATGCCCAGCACACTGATTGAAAAGATCATCGAAAAGAATACAGGCCTGTCCAAGGTGGTCCCCGGCCAGATCGTGACTGTGAACGTGGACCGGGTCATGATCCATGACATCTTTATCCCCTTTGTGGCGGACAAGTTCCATGAGATGGGCTTCACGAAGATCTGGGACCCCGACAAGGCGGTCCTGATCTACGACCACATGGTGCCCGCCGCGAAGGTGGAGGATATCCGCCACTTCCAGATCGGCGACGCCTTCGCGAAGGAGCAGGGCCTGACCCATGTCCACAGGACGGACGGCATCTGCCATCAGCTCATGACCGAGGCCGGCTATGCCGGGCCCGGGGACATCGTGTTCGGGACCGACTCCCATACCACCACCTACGGCTGCGTGGGCTGCTTTTCCACGGGCATTGGCTATACGGAAATGGCGGGCATCCTGGGAACGGGCCAGCTCTGGGTCCGGGTCCCCGAGACCATCAAGATCGTGATCAACGGCTTCCTTCCGAAGAACGTCATGGCCAAGGATGTGATCCTCCGGATCCTTGGCGATCTCCGCAGCGACGGGGCCACCTACAAGGCCCTGGAGATCACCGGGTCCGCCGTGGACCGGATGAGCGTGGCCTCCCGGATGACCATCTCCAACATGGCCGTGGAGTGCGGGGCCAAGTGCTGCCTCTTCGCGCCGGATGAAAAGACCTGCGAATACTGCGGCTGCGATCTGGCGGACGTGGACTGGCTCTATGGAGACGAGGACGCCTCCGTGTCCCGGATCCTGGTCTACAGGGCCGAGGATTTTATCCCCGTCTGCGCCTGCCCTTCCCAGGTGGACAACATCCACGCCGTGGAGGAGGAAGCGGGCACGCCCCTGGACCAGGTCTTTATCGGGTCCTGCACCAACGGAAGGCTGGAGGACCTGGCCATGGCGGCCAGGATCCTGAAGGGAAAGCAGGTGGCTGTCAAGACCATCATCACTCCCGCCAGCCGCAAGATCTACCTGGAAGCCATCGAGCAGGGATATATGGAGATCCTGGCAGAAGCCGGCTGCATCATCACCCAGCCGGGCTGCGGACTCTGCTGCGGCCGTTCCGGCGGCATCCTGACCGACGGAGAGAAGGTCATGGCCACCAACAACCGGAACTTCCTGGGCCGGATGGGCACCAACAAGGTGGGCATCTATCTGGGATCTCCCGCGACCGCGGCCGCCTCGGCCGTGACCGGCGTCATCACCGTGCCGGAGGTCTGATCCATGTACGCCTATCTGACAGGAAGGGTCCAGGAGGTCTCGGACGGCAACGCCGTCATCGACGTGAACGGGATCGGCTACAACGTCCGGGTGTCCCTGGATACCGCCTCCAGGCTGTCTGTGACCGGCAGGGACGAAACGGTCCGGATCTATACCTATACCTATATCCGGGAGGACCAGATGATCCTCTACGGCTTTCTCTCCAGAGACGACCTGGCCCTCTTCCGCATGCTGATCACCGTATCCGGCATCGGGCCCAAGGGAGGCCTGGCCCTTCTGTCCGTCCAGAGGGCGGAGGACCTGAGGTTCGCCATCATGACAGGAGATGTCAAAGCCATCTCCAGGGCCCCGGGCATCGGGAAGAGGACGGCGGAGCGCCTGATCCTGGAGCTGAAGGACAAGCTGGGAGAGCTGCCCGCGGCGGGCGGCATTGAGATCGAGACGGGGACTTCCGAAGCGGAGCCTCTGGCTGAGGGAGACGCCTCCTCCGACGCGGTGGAAGCCCTGACAGCCCTGGGCTACGGCCGGGCCGACGCCATCCGGGCCGTCAGGAAATGCGCGGACGCCGGTTCCACGGAGGAGATCCTCCGGGCCGCCCTCCGCTATCTCTGACAGCAGGAATCTGAAGGAATCACAGTAGAAGGAACCGATGGAAAGAAGAGTCATTGAGACAAATTTTACAGAAGAGGACAGCAGGATCGAGGGCTCCCTCCGGCCGAAGCGGATGGATGATTACATAGGCCAGCGGAAGATCAAGGACAGCCTGGCCATTTCCATCCAGGCGGCCAGGAAGAGGAAGGAGCCTCTGGACCATATCCTTTTCTACGGGCCTCCGGGCCTGGGCAAGACCACCCTCTGCGGCATCATAGCCGCCGAAATGGGGGTCAGCCTCCGGGTCACCTCGGGACCGGCCGTGGAAAAGCCCGGCGAAATGGCGGCTATCCTCAACGGCCTCAAGGAGGGCGACATCCTCTTTGTGGATGAGATCCACCGGCTCAACAAGCAGGTGGAGGAGGTCCTCTATCCGGCCATGGAGGACTACGCCATCGATATCATGATCGGCAAGGGCCAGTCGGCCAGGTCCATCCGCCTGGAGCTGCCCCGCTTTACCCTGGTGGGGGCCACCACCAGAGCGGGCCTTTTATCCGCTCCCCTGCGGGACCGGTTCGGTGAGATCCACCGGATGCAGTTCTATACGGTGGAGGAGCTGCAGCAGATCATCCTCAACTCCGCCCGGGTCCTCAGGGTAAAGGTGGATCCCGAGGGGGCCATGGAAATGGCCAGGCGGAGCCGGGGGACGCCCAGGCTGGCCAACCGGATCCTCAAGCGGGTCCGGGACTACGCCGAGGTCCTCCACGACGGAGTGATCACTTTGGAGGTGGCCTCCACGGCCCTGGACCTCATGGAGGTGGACAGCATGGGCCTGGACCGGTCGGACCGGGCCTTCCTCAGGACCCTGATCGGCCAGTACGGAGGCGGTCCTGCCGGGCTCGAGACCCTGGCGGCCTCCATCGGAGAGGACGCGGGCACCATAGAGGACCTGGTGGAGCCCTACCTGCTCCAGAACGGCTTTATCAGCCGGACGCCCAGGGGCAGGGTGGCTGCGGCCAGGGCCTACCAGCATCTGGGCATCCCTCTGCCCGATGCCGGATCAGGAGACTGACCCGCCGGGGCAGGGGGCCCCGGCAGGCAGCGTTTTCGTTCACGACGAAAGGGATCTCCGCCCGGCGCGGATCCTGCCGTTTAACAGTTTCTGTCCTTTTTTGGAAGGCGGGAACGGGGGTATAGTTTGAAAGGGAACAGGGTTATGGCATCCAAGAATGATACACAGGTCACCATCGGCGGCAAGACCTATACACTGAGCGGATATGAAAGTGAGTCCTATCTCCAGGACGTGGCGGCCTATCTGAATGCCAAGATCGAGGACGCCAGGGCCGATATGGATTTCAGAAAGCTTCCTGTCGACCTTCAAAACGTGCTGCTCCAGCTCAACATTGCGGACGACTACTTCAAGGCGCGCGCCGAGGTAGAGACGATGCATGCGGAAATGGCCCGGCAGAAGAAGGATTTCAGCGACATGAAGCACGACCTGGTGGCTGCCCAGATGAAGCTGGCGGCTGCCAGAAAGCGCCTGCAGGAAGCGGGAGAGTCGTAAGTCTTTGGGAAAAGCAGGGGGCGCGGACAGAGTCTTGTCCACGTCCCTTTTTATTCATTGCAGTCAGGATCCCCGCCGGGCGGGGATCCCGCTGCGGGCAGATCGGGGATATGGATATGCAAACAGCTAAAGTCGAACTGCTGGCCCCCGCGGGGAGCCGGGAGGCCTTTCTCGGGGCCCTCAGCGCCGGCGCGGACGCCGTTTACCTGGGCATGGAAAAATTCGGGGCCAGGGCCTACGCGGAGAACTTCTCCGAGGAGGACCTGATCACCACCATCCGCCAGGCCCACCTGTTCGGGGCCAGGATCTATCTGACGGTCAATACCCTGACCAAGGAAACCGAGCTCCCGGAACTGACCGACCAGGTCAGCCGTCTCTGGAAAAAGGGACTGGACGGGGTCATTGTCCAGGACCTGGGCGTGCTCCGGGCCCTTGGCAGGGCCTGTCCCGGCCTGCTTCTCCACGCCTCCACCCAGCTGTCGGTGACCAGCGCCGAAGGAGTCCGCTTCCTCAAGCGCCTGGGAGTCAGCCGGGTCGTGCCGGCCAGGGAGCTGTCCCTGGAGGAGCTCAGGGCCCTGAAGGAAGAGGGACAGATCGAGGTCGAGGCCTTCATCCACGGGGCCATGTGCTATTCCTACTCGGGAAGGTGCCTCATGAGCGGCTTCCTGGGAGGAAGGAGCGGCAACCGGGGAAGGTGCGCGGGGACCTGCCGCCTGCCCTACCGGGTCCTGGATGAGACCGGGCGTCCTGCCGGGATCGACGCCGGCAGGAAGGAATGCTATCCCCTTTCCATGAAGGACATGTCCGTCCTGTCCATCCTTCCGGAGCTCATGGACGCGGGCATCGATTCCTTCAAGATCGAGGGAAGGATGAAAAAGCCGGAGTACGCCGCAGGCGTGACGGCCATCTACAGAAAATACATCGACCGCTTCTATGCCTGGGACCGGGCGGGAAGGCCGGGGACCTGGAAAATCGATCCCGAGGACCTGAGACAGCTGAAGTCCCTCTATATCCGGACCGACCTGGGGACCGGCTATTATCACCAGAGGAACGGGCGTAGCCTTCTGACCATCGGGGCCCCCGGCTACGCGGGCGCCGATGAGGCGGTCCTGGACCGGATCCGGGACACGTATCTGAAGGGACTCCCCCAGAGGCCCGTTCAGGGCCGGGCCGTCCTGAAGATCGGCGAGCCGGCCTCTCTGACCGTCACTGCCGGGGAGATTTCCGTGACAAGCCGGGCGGGCACCTGCCAGGCGGCCCAGGGCCGGCCTGTGACAGGGGAGGACGTCCGGATCCGGCTCATGAAGACCGGCGGGACCCCCTTTGTCTTTACGGACCTGGAAGTCGAAGCGGAGGAAGGCCTCTTTATTCCCAACGGAGCCCTGAACGGGCTGAGAAGAGAGGCCCTGTCCGAACTGGAGGATAAGATCGCTTCTTCCCGGCTGCCCGGGCAGGGGACATCCGCGCCCGGACCGGATGAGACAGACCTCCTCCCGGAAAGGCCCCGGACGGACGCCGGGGAGGGCGGCCTCTGGGCCATGGTCTCCAACAGGGACCAGCTCCGGGAAGCCTGCCTGGCCGGCGCCGACGCGGTGATCCTGGACGGCTTTTCGGCCCCCCTGCCGGAGACCTACAGGGGCCTTGCGGCCAGGGCCCTTCCTTCCATCCTCCGGATGGAGGACAGACGGCTCCTGGCTCCTTACCTGAAGGCTCCGGCCCTTCTGGTCCGGACCCTGGAGGAGCTGGAGTACCTCCTGGAGCATGACTACCGGGGAAAGATCCTGGCAGACGCCTCCCTCTATATCAGCAGCCGGGAGGCGGCCGCCGTCCTCATGAAGGTCTGCGACCGGTTCCTCCTGTCCCATGAGCTTTCCCGCCATGAAATATGGCCCCTCCTGGAGGGAGAAGGAGCGGCCCGTGCTATGATCCAGGTATACGGGAGGATCCCCCTCATGCATACGGCCGGGTGCCTGAGAAAGACCGAGGGCCTGTGCCTGAAGGAGGGCGGAAAGGGCAGGGCCGGAGATTTCTGGTACCTGGAGGACCGCAAGAAGGTCCGCTTCCCGGTCCGGATCCTGTGCGGATCCTGCATGAACGTGGTCTATAACGCCCATCCCCTTTCCCTGCACAGCTTCCTGAAGGAGAAGGTGCCCGCTTCCTGCGGCGTCCGCCTCCTGTCCTTCACCACCGAGTCTGCCCGGGAGACCCGGGAGATCCTGACCTGGTTCCGGGACCTGGAAGCAGGGAAGGCGGACCCCGGCAGCGTCCCCTTCAGGGACTATACCACCGGCCATTACCGGAAGGGAGTCCTGTAGCACAATCACAGTCACGAGGAAAAGACTATGCATCTTTTTGCGGCTTTTTATTCCAGATATGTCATTACGGGCCTGATCCTTGCCTACGCCCTGGCCGAGATCCCGCTTCTGGCGGTCCGCGGCAATATGGCCAGGGGGCTCTACCTCTTCCAGAGGGCCTGCTGGTTCGCCTTCATGACGGTCAGCTACCTGACCCTCTTTGACGGGAAGGGAGACCCCTTTGTCCTGGGACTCTGGGGGATCGAATGCTCGGTCATGATCGCCGCCATGCTCCTGTATGATTACGGATGGGGAAGGCAGGGCCACAGCCTCCTTCTCAATAACGTCATCATGCTCTTTTCGGCGGGCCTGGTCATGATCGCCAGGATCGACCCGGCCAAGTCCCTCAAGCAGTTCCTGATCGGGGCCGCGGCCCTGGTGGTCTTCGATCTCCTGCCCTTCGGCAGAAAGATCCTGGCCGGCATGAAGGGCTTCTGGCCCGTCTACGGCCTCCTGGGGACCCTGGGCCTGGCGGGAGTCTACCTCCTGGGCCACATGGTCAACGGGGCCAACCTGAACTTCACCATCGCCGGCTTTACCTTCCAGCCCTCGGAGCTGATCAAGATCCTCTACATCCTTTTCATGGCCTCCTGCTTCGCGGGGGAGATGCGCCACGGCGAGCTCTACATAGCCGCCTTCCTGTCCCTGCTCCAGGTGGGGATCCTGGTCCTGTCCAGGGACCTGGGCACGGCCATGATCTTCTTTATGATCTTCGTCATGATGGTCCTGGCCGCCACCAGGAAGTTTCGCTACGCCTTCCTCCTTCTTCTGGCGGGAGCAGGCGGGGCCTTTGCCTGCTGGATGGTCTTTCCCCATATCCGGAGCCGGTTCGCGGTCTTTTTAGACCCCTGGAGCGACATCAACGGGATGGGCTACCAGATCACCCAGGCCCTCTTCGGGATCAGCTACGGCGGCCTCTTCGGGGCCGGCCTGGGCCAGGGCATGCCCACCACCATTCCCTTTGTGGAATCGGACTTCATGTTCGCCGCCATCTGTGAGGAGATGGGGATCATCGCCGGCTGCGGCCTCCTCCTCATCTGCCTCTTCACCTTCCTGGACATGATCTTTCTTTCCGAGAGGATCGAAAGCCTCTTCCTGTCCTACTTTGTATTCGGCTCTGCCGTATGCTTTATCTTCCAGACCTTCACCACCGTGGGCGGCGAAGTGGGCTTTATCCCCCTGACCGGCGTGACCATGCCCCTGGTCTCCTACGGCGGATCCTCCATCCTTTCCACCATCATCATGTTCGGCATGGTCTCGTCCGCCTATATCCTGGACAGCGTCCGGCGGGAGGAGAGAGAGGGGGCGCGGGTCCCCGCGGGCCCGGCGGGACCTTTGCCCGGGCGGGAGCCTTACAGGGATCCCGGGACCGAGGAGATGTCCCTGGATGATATTGAAGACGGCTACTGGTCCCATGCCTGAGAAGGGCCCTGAGAAAGGACCCTTTTCCGGCCAGTTCAGGAGAAAACTATGAGAAGAAGATTCAATCTGCACATCGTGTTCGTGGGTCTGGTCTTTACCCTTCTCTTCGCGCTCATGGGCTATTCCTTTGTCAGCTATGCCCTGAACAATAAGAGAGACCTCTTCGGCAACAACGCCAACCACCGGGATACCCTCCTGGAGGATGTCAACCGGAGGGGGAGCATCTACGCTTCAGACGGGACGGCCCTGGCCTATACGGACGAGTCCGGCACCCGGATCTATCCTGCCTATAACCTCTACGCCCACGCCGTGGGCTATTCGGCCCTGGGAGGCAGCGGCCTGGAGGAGTACTGCAAGTATGACCTCCTCCACTGCGGCCTGTCCTTTTCCGAGCAGGCCGAATATCAGAAGAACGGGCAGAAATGCCCGGGCAACGACGTCTGGTCCACTCTGGACCCTGGGCTCCAGCAGGCGGCCTATGACGCCATGTCGGGCTATACCGGGGCCGTCATTGTGACAGACCCGAAAACAGGCAGGATCCTGGCCCTGGTCTCCAAGCCGGACTTCGATCCCAATACCATTGAAGCCAACTGGGACTACTTTCTGAATACCGATACGGAAGGGACCCTGCTCAACAGGGCCACCCAGGGCCAGTATCCCCCCGGATCCACCTTCAAGATGGTGGATGTGGTGGAGTATCTGCAGGAAAACCCCGATAAGGCGGATGACTACCTTTATACCTGCACCGGGACCTTTGAGCAGGACGGCGAGAGCCTCCACTGCTTCCACAATGAGGTCCACGGCCAGGTGGACCTGGAGGAATCCTTTGCCCTTTCCTGCAACTGCTCCTTCTCCAATATCGGTCTGGGACTGGACAGGGCCGCCTATATCCGGACCCTGGACACCCTCCTTTTCAATAAGGACCTTCCCTATGACATGCCCTGCTCCGGGTCCAAGATCAACCTGACCAGGGACATCTCCACCCGGGAGATGATCCAGGTCTCCATCGGCCAGGGCACCACCCAGATGTCCCCCCTCCATCTGAACATGCTGACCATGGCGGCAGCCAACGGGGGCACCCTGATGAAGCCCTACATGCTGGACAAGGTCACGGACCCCAAGGGGGGCGTACTGGCCAGTACCGCTCCCACCTCCTGCGGGAGCCTGTTTTCCGGAGAAGTGGCGGAAAAGCTGACAGGCTATATGCGGGCCGTCGTCACGGAAGGGACCGCTGTTTCCCTGTCCGGAAGGTCCTATAAGCCTGCCGGCAAGACCGGGTCTGCCGAGTTCGATGAAGAGACCAATTCCCACGCCTGGTTCACCGGCTTCGCTCCCTTTGACGATCCCAGGATCTGCGTGACCGTCATCATCGAGGGAGAAGGGACCGGCAGCGGCTATGCCGTTCCCGTGGCAGGCCGGATCATGGATGTCTACTTCGGCAGCTGATCCTTCCCTTCAGGGCCTGCGCGGCCCTGACCGGGCAGGAGACAGACCCCTCAGTTCAGCTGTTTTTTGCTGTTTTATGCCGCCTTAAGAAATGAAGAAGCCCTTGCAAATGCCTGCCGGGTATGATAACATACATATGTTTTGACGCTGGACCAGCGTCTTTCTGCCCCCTTAAAGGGCGGGAAAAGCATAAATGATTGAATGATAAGGTGGTTTTACAAGATGGGCGTTTTTCGTTGGATCTTAACAATTCTTCTTATTCTGGTAGCGATCGTGATGACCGTGGTCATCCTGATGCAGGAAGGCAAGTCCCAGGGCCTGGGCGCTCTGAGCGGCTCTTCCGCCGATACCTACTGGGGCAAGAACAAGGGACGTTCTTTTGAGGGATTCCTTGAACGGTTCACGATCGGTCTGGTCTGCGCATTCTTTGTCCTGGCCGTTCTCCTGAACATGAATCTCTTCTGAGAACAGAAGGCTTGTAAAAAAAGGCGGGCGTCCCTTCCGGGGGCGCCTCTTTGTGTCTTTCCTGTAAGGAGGGTCTTCTATGGCAGAACAAAAGGGCCGGCCGGGCATCCTTCTGGTGGCCGGCAACAAAAAGGCCTACCATGATTATTTCATCGAGGAGAAATATGAGTGCGGCATCGAGCTCTTCGGGACGGAGGTCAAGTCCATCCGGATGGGCAGGTGCAGCATCAAGGAGGCCTTTGTGTCCATTGACCACGGGGAAGCCTTTGTGGAGAAGATGAACATCAGCCCCTATGAAAAGGGCAACATCTTCAACCGGGACCCCCTGCGAAAGCGCCGCCTCCTCCTTCACAAGAAGGAGATCATGAAGCTGGCCGGCCAGGTCCAGGCCAAGGGCTATACCCTGGTCCCCCTCCAGGTCTACTTCAAAAAGGGACGGGTCAAGGTGGAGATCGGTCTGGCCAGGGGCAAGAAGCTCTATGACAAGCGGGAGGATATCCGCAAGAAGGACATGAAGCGGGAAGCGGAGCGGGATTACAAGGTGGGCGTTCAGTAAGAGGGCCCTCCGAATGGGCCTCACGGACCTTTCCTTTGGACAGGTTCTGTTAATTTCTGCCCCCCTCATTGAAAAAAGAGGGCCTGGGTGGTATCATTCAGTTACAAATACAGACCAAGGGTCCCTTATACGGACGCCTGGCCTATAAGGGTCAGTAAAGGTTTCGACAGGGGTCTTGCAGCTGGAGAAGCTATCCGTCGCCGCACGTAAACGGCAAACCTAAATATAAACGCTAACAATAACAGAGTAGCACTGGCCGCTTAAGGCCATGCCGCCCGGGGGACACCTGCATCCTCCGCAAGCGGCATCATGAAAGCAGGAAACGACGCGGAATAAGCTTTGCCTCCGCGGGCGTATCATGAAGCTACCAAAGGATTCGGATTGACTGTTCTCCGGTTCCGTGAGGGAAATGGAGCGATCCAGAAGAATTGTCTATGATAGTAGAAGGACAGGGAATAGGCTTTTGGACACGGGTTCGACTCCCGTCTGATCCACTGAAAAAGCACCGGAAATGGCAGAGACGCCTTTTCCGGTGCTTTTTTGAAACTTTCAGCAGCATACAGGCATTTTCAGAGAAAGGAGAGAAAAATGGCCAGTATTTCATCCGGTATCACGATGGATTCCAATTTTATGAACCTGAGGGAAATCCCTCTTAAGGACGTCCGTTCCGAGGTTCCTTCCCTTATGGTGGAGGGAGAGAGCATGGTCATGGCATTTCAGACCGTCAGGGACCAGGTCATCTTCACAGACAAGAGGATCTTTGTGGTCAATGTGCAGGGACTGACAGGAAAGAAGACATCCTATTTTTCCTATCCGTATTCGAAGATCCTGTACTTCGGCATCGAGACGGCAGGCGTGCTCGATATTGACAGCGAGCTCATTTTTGCCTACAGCAACGGAGCGAAGCTCCAGTTCGACTTCAAGGCAAGGGTGGACATCCGGAGGATCAGCACCCTGGTGTCAAAGTACATCCTCTGAGTGAGCCTCCCGCGGGAGCCTCTTATGTCGCCTCCGGAGCCGGGCCTTTTTCTGTGAAGGTATGGGACCTGTTATTGGCGGAAGAGCAGAATGATGAGACGGAAGCAGCGGCAGACAGGAGCTGAAAAGAGGAGGTACAGATGATCTCGATCATGGACGTGAAATGCAGGAAGTATACCTGCGGGGACTGGGACCGGTATCTGGAGGAGAATGACAGGCACAGGCTGGAGATCGATTTTTCCGGAGAGCACAGGCTGACCCGGGAGGAGCGAAGGCTGATTTTTCCTTCCGTGAGGGCCTTTCAGACAGGGGAGCACAGCGACGGGACCTGCCTGATGGAGGCGGTATCCGCCTTCGCGGACCGGATCGGAGAGCCCCGCTCTTTCCTCTGTCTGCGCCAGGATGCTGCATGATGAGCTGAGGCATATCGTTCTCCAGTCCTATACCCTCTCCTTTATGGAAGAGACCAGGGCCGACCGCCTCTTCAGGACCGGCCTGATGAGACTGACGATGGACGCGGTCTGGGCGGCCTACGGCGGCCTGATGAAGGCGGGCGGCTATTCCTATCGTTTATTCCGCGCGGAAAACCTGGGCTATCTGGACCAGTCCCTTGCCTTGTCGGCAAGGATGAAGGAAAGCAGGGAGTCCCTGCCGGAGGACGGGCAGGGAAGAGGGAAATGAGCCGGGGGCGGAATCTTATGGCGGCTTCTCCGAGATCCCGCTTTTCCTGCAGAGGCCTTATCCCTTATAATCAGAGGGAGAGGCTCTGCAGCCAGAGCCTGTCGGGATGTTCGGATGGTCCCGGCTCTATGCAGGAGAAGGAGGTATGCCGAGAATGGTACATGGAGTAGTGCCCGCAAGGTGCGCAAAAAAGAAAGAATACTTTGAGATCCAGCTGGAATACGCGGGAGGCAATGTCGAGATCGCCCGGGGCGTGAAGGCTGCCCCCAGGTCCCGGACCGGCGGACCTTCGGATGATCCGGCCAGAACGCTGGATTTTCTGGGCAGTCTCCTGACGAGGGAAGACTATGCCTGTCCCTGGTGCGGAAACGGAAGAGTTGCCAGGTGCGGGACCTGCGGC
>CAMOUD010000055.1 GCA_946626215.1 uncultured Lachnospiraceae bacterium | reverse complement strand
GGGAACTCGAAGGAATCGACCTTGTTGAGATACCGGCCGTACTGGGCGTAGATCTCTTCCAGACGCTGCTTGATGGAGGAGCCGATGCTCCTGTAGTAGGCGGCCATTTCGCAGATGAGCATGGAGCCGATGATGGCGTCCTTGTCACGGACATAAGGGCCGGCCAGGTAGCCGTAGGATTCCTCGAAGCCGAAGATGAAGCGGTCGACTTCACCGGCAGCTTCCAGCTGGGCGATCTGGTCGCCGATCCACTTGAAGCCGGTCAGGACATGACGGAGCTCTACGCCGTAGTGCTCGGCGATCTTGTCTGCCAGAGGAGTGGAAACGATGGACATGACAGCCACGGGCTTCTCGGGCATGGTGCCCTTCTCGATGCGGCCCGCGCAGATGTAGTCCAGCAGGAGGGCGCCCATCTCGTTGCCGGAGACCAGCTCATAGGAGCCGTCCGGGCAGCGCATGGCGATACCGACACGGTCAGCGTCGGGGTCAGTGGCCAGCATCAGGTCAGCGCCGACCTCGATGGCCTTTTCCACGCCGTACTTCATTGCCTCATAGATCTCGGGGTTCGGATAAGGGGCGGTGGTGAAGTAGCCGTTGGGATACTCCTGCTCGTAGACGATGGTGATGTCGGTGATGCCCATGTCTCCCAGGACCTTGGTAACAGGGACCAGGCCGGTGCCGTTCAGAGGAGAGTAGACCAGCTTGAGGCCCGCGGTCTTGCAGAGGCCCGGACGGACCTGGCGGGCTTCGATGGCGGCATAGAGGGCTTCCTTGCACTCGTCCTCGACATACTTGATCAGGCCCTGGTTGACGCCTGCCGCGAAGGACATGCGGGTGATGCCTGTCAGGATGTCGGTCTTCTGGATCTCGTCATAAACGATGGCGGCCGCGTCGTCGGTCATCTGGCAGCCGTCGGGGCCATAGGCCTTGAAGCCGTTGTACTTGGCGGGGTTGTGGGAAGCGGTGATCATGATGCCCGCGTTGCACTTATAATAGCGGGTCGCGAAGCTCAGAGCCGGAACGGGCATAAGGGCGTCGTAGATGCGGACGTTGATTCCGTTGCCTGCCAGAACGCCGGCTGCCTCCTTGGCGAAGATATCGCTCTTGAGACGGCTGTCATAGGCGATGGCGACGGTCTGATTGCCGCCCTGGGTCTTGACCCAGTTGGCAACGCCCTGGGTGGCCTGGCGGACGCACCAGATGTTCATGCGGTTGGTGCCTGCGCCAAGTGTGCCGCGAAGGCCCGCGGTGCCGAATTTCAGAGCGACAGCGAACCGCTCTTTGATGGCGTCGTCATCATCCGCGATGGCCAGAAGCTCCGGCTTCAGATCGGGATCCTCCAGATCCGCGGCCAGCCAGCGTTTGTATTCATCTAAATACATTCTCTTCACCTGCTTTCTTGAAAAGTGTGTCTCCCGCGCCCACCGGCGGGAGACAGTAACGGTATATTTTACTAAGAATATCTTAATGGAGATGCAGTTTGTTGTCAATAAATGACGATGGCCGGCGGGAAAAAGGTCGGAAAAGTCAGCACATGCACCAAAGGAGGGGGATCTGCAGGTTTTATATATTTTTTAGGAGTTTTTGATAGCGGGAAAGTCAAAAGGCAGGTAAACTGGTATTGCCTGTAGTATGCGTTCAGGCAGCGAAAGGAAACAGCTATGAACATGGACAGAAGACCCAATCCGATCACCGGTTATTACGACGCCTGGAGGCGTCTTCATGAAATGATCCTCCACGAAAAGCTGGAGAAGACCGACCATACAGAGGGCGGGAAGCTTTCCTGCGGCGTCGTCCGCTATTCCCACCTCAAGAACTATATCCTCTCCGGGGAACCCATGCCCGATATCGTCATCGCCTGCGACGACGACGGAGAGCTGACCGACTATGCCCGGACCATGATCCGCGATTATTTCGCGGCCCATCCCGACATCAACCTTCTTTACGCGGATGAGGACCGGATCAGCGACAGCGGAGAGTACCTGGACCCCTGGTTCAAGAGCGACTGGGCCCCGGATACCTTCCTGTCCACCTTCTATTTCGGCAACATCTTTGCCGTCCGCAGCATCGTCCTGTCCCTGATCAACCCCGGCGCCCGCAAGGCCCGGGACATCGAGTCCAGGGCCAGCCTGGAGGCGGACACCGCCGAGGAGCAGATGGCCAGGAGGGATGAGCCGGACGAGGCCCTCCGCAGGTGGATCTACGGCAAGCTCTGCATGCGGATCGCCCAGGCAGAGGGCGGCTATGACCGCCGCAAGGGGACGGAATTCCCCATCGGCCATATTCCGGAAGTCCTGTTCCACGCCACAGAGCGGGTGACCCCCTGGGACGCCGACCTCCTGGAGGAGTCCCTGACCGGCCGCTACAGCCATGAATCCGCCGCCGGCCGCCTGGTCTCCATCATCCTGCCCAGCCGGGACGACCCCAGGGTCCTGCGCCGCTGCGTGGAATCCATCGCCGAGCATACCCATACCCCCTACGAGCTCATCATCGTGGACAACGGGTCCTCTCCCGAGAACAGGGCCCTGGTCCAGGAACTGGTGGATGAGATCAACGAGACGGGCACGGCCATTTATGTCTATCAGGAGATGCCCTTCAACATGTCCGCCTTCTACAACCTGGGGGCCCGGCATGCCAACGGCGAGCTCCTTCTCTTCATGCACGATGATGTGGTGGTCCGCAAGAAGGAATGGCTGGCCCACCTTTCGGAAAAGGCCAAGCTCCCCTATGTGGGCTGCGTGGGGACCAAGCTCCTCTATCCTTCCTCCTCCATCATCCAGCACGCCGGCATCCTCAACGTGCAGGGGACTCCGGTCTACAAGCTCCAGTACCGTCCCAACCGGGATACCTGGTACTTCGGCTTCAACAAGGGCGTCCGCAACGTGACCAGCGTGACCGGCGCCTGCCTCATGGTCAGGGCCGCTGTTTTCAGCGAGGTGGGCGGCTTTGACGAGGAGAACTTCGGGAACTGCTACTCGGACGTGGATTTCTGCCTCCGGGTCTTTGAACAGGGCTACTACAACGTGGTCCGCAACAATATGTACCTCTACTACCACGAGGCTTCCGCCCGGACCGAGGAAGCGAGAAAGGAACGCGACAGGCTCCGGGAGGAGGAACTGGTCCTTCTGCGCGGGAAGCACCCCGCTCTGTGCGGGCAGGACCCTTATTATCACAAATATCTGACGCAGGATGTCAGAGAGGTCCGCTTCATTCTGGACGTGGGCAATCTGACGGTTTGAGAGAACCGGGGGAAATCGACCATGGCGATCTGGAATACCATGGCAGGGCAGGCTGCCCGGGCAGGCAGGACTGTATCCGATGGTCTCAGGAGCACTGCCGTAAAAGTGAAAAACGCCGTAAGGACAAAGCCTTATCAGTATGAGGCGCCGGTCCCTTCCGTGATCCTGTCCCAGCGCGCCCAGTCAGAGCGGCTCAGGGCGGGAGACAGGCCCGCGGACGTCTTCGCGGCCTTCCGGGACCTGCCGGCTTCGGCGGCGGCCCCTGTCTTTTCCGTTCTCATGCCCGCGGGCGACATCGGGCCGGACAGGTTCGAGGAATCCCTGATTTCCGTCCTGTCCCAGACCTACTCCCTGCTGGAGCTGATCGTGGCCGATACCAGCGGCCAGGGGGACCTGAGAGAGGTCCTGAACGACTATGACGATGAGCGGATCCACTACATCCGCCAGGATAAGGACAGAGGCGCCTCCGTCAACCTCAACATGGCGGCCATGCAGGCCACGGGCGGCTACGTGGTCATCCTGGAGGGAGGGGACCTGCTGACGGCGGACGCCCTCTTTGAGACGGCCATGACCATCATGGAAAAGAAGCCGGAGATCCTCTATTCCGACGAGGACTTCTGCGATCCCAGGCGGCTCCGCTTCCATACGCCCTACCGCAAGCCCGACTTCAACAAGGATTATCTTTTTGCCAGGGACTATATCCGCCACATGCTGGTCATCCGGCGGGAGCTTCTCCAGGCCATGCGGTTCCGGTCCCGCTTCGACGGGGCCCAGGAATATGACCTGGTCCTCCGTTCGCCCAAGTCCTCCATCTGCCATATCCCCAGGATCCTCTACCATACCAGGGGCCTGGAGGTCAGGACGCCCGAGGCGGCGTCCGCCTACGCGGAGGCGGCCAGGGCTGCCCTGGAGGAATACTTCAGGAGCCGGGGCGTTCCCGCTGAGGTCAGAAGGTCCGGGATCAGCGGCAACCTGGTGGATTACAGCCCGGACATCTTCGCCGCCAGAGGCGAGGTCGGCGTGGTCGGCGGCAGGGTCGTGGACCGGCACCACAGGATCGTCGGAGGCATGATGAAGGCGGACGGGACCGTCCTCTACGCGGGCCTGGACGAGACCGAGACCGGTCCTCTCCGGATGGCCGTCACCGTGCAGAACGCCGAGGCGGTGGACGCCCGCTGCATGAAGATCCGGCCGGAGCTGACCCGTCTCTATCAGGAGATCTTCGGACACGCCTATGTGGAAGGCAGGGGCCAGGACAGGATCGATATCCTGGAGCGGAGCCTCCTCTTCTGCAGCCGGGTCAGGGCCATGGGCTATCTGATCGTCTGGGACCCCTCCATGCGCGGCGTCCTGCCGCCTGTATGGCACCGGCCCAAATAACAGGAAAGCAGTATCAAGTTGGAAATTAACAGAAACCGTGCGGTCACGGCTGTGATCGTTGACCATAATGGAGGAGATTCGATCCTCCGCACAATCCGGTCGATCCGGGAGCAGACAGAGGATGTCGGCCTCCTGATCGTAGACGCGGGCAGCAGCGACGGCTCGGCGGATCAGATCCGCCGGGACTTCCCGGACGCTGTCATCTGCCCCTTATCCTTCTATCCGGGCCATGCCCACGCGGCCAACTGCGGCCTCAGGCTGGTCCGGACCCCTTACGCCCTTCTGGCGGAACCGGGCGTCCTTCTGGAGAAAAAAGCGGTCCGGGTCCTGAAGGCTGCCATGGAGGCAGATCCCATGGCCTTCGCGGCCCAGGCCCTGGTGGTCTCTGAGGAGGCCCCCCGGCGGATCCTGTCCGGCGGCAGGACCTTTACCGCCTTCGGCCGGGCCCTGGACGAGGGCTTCGGGCTCCCGGAGGAAAAGGCGCCCCGCCTCCACAGGATCCAGGCCTGCGGCTATGCCGCCCTCTACCGGCTGACCGCCCTGGAGGAAACCGGCTGGTTCGACGAGAGGCATTACCAGTATCTGGAGGAGATCGATCTGGGCCTTCGGGCCATGCTCTATGGCTTCCACGCCCTTTCCGTTCCCCAGGCCAGGTGCCTGGCCGAAGCTCCTTCCTTTTCAGAGGGGACAGGCGCGGCCCGGGCGGCCCTGACGGCAGGGAACGCTCTCTATCTTCGTTACAAGAACCTGTACGGGCCCTTTGACGCCCTGACGGCTCCCCTGCGCCTTCTGGCTTCCCTGGGAGGGGAAAAGGACGGCCTGGAGGAGGCCAGGCGGGGCGGCCTGGAAAGAGGCCGGGCCCTGTGCGCCCTGTCGGCCGAAGAGGACAGCCTCCGGGCCGGCGGGCAGAAGGTCACGAGGCGCCCCCTCCCGGAGGAGGCCCTGGTGGACACGGACGAAGAAGCAGATCGCCTCTATCCCCTTTTCCTGGGCGGCCGGATCTACCGGACGCCGGACATGGCGCCTGCCCTGCTGCGGCTCCGCCTGTCAGCCTTGAAGGGATGCGGGGAAGAGATCCGGCAGAGACTGGCCGGAAGGAACATGAAAACGGAAAGAGGAGCGGCCCTGAATGGAACTCAGAATCGAAGAAGACGGCATAAACAGCTATGACGAGGTCATGCTGATCTACCGGTCGGCCTTAAAACAGATGAATACCAGACTGGAGATCCTCAGCGAGGAGTTCCAGAACACTTATAAATACAATCCCATCGAGCACATCAAATCCAGGATGAAGTCCGGTGATTCCATCGCCAGGAAGCTCCGGCGCCGGGGCTACGAGCCCTCCCTGGAGAACATGGTCCGTCACTGCAACGACATCGCCGGCATCCGGATCATCTGCTCCTTTACCTCCGATATCTATCACCTGGCCGATATCATCCAGAAGCAGGAGGACATCGAGGTGATCATGATCAAGGACTATATCAAGAACCCCAAGGCCAGCGGCTACAAGTCCTACCACATGGTGGCCAAGGTCCCGGTCTATTTTTCCGAGCAGACCATCGAGGCCAAGGTGGAGATCCAAATTCGGACCATCGCCATGGATTTCTGGGCTTCCCTGGAGCACAAGATCCAGTACAAGTTCGTGGGGGAGGCCCCCGAGCACATCCGCCGGGAGCTTCTGGAATGCTCGGCCATGATCTCGGCCCTGGACGCCAAGATGCTCTCCCTCAACATCGAGATCCAGGAGCAGTCCGAGAAGGAGGACCGGGAGGCGGCCCTGAGGGAAAGGGAGCGCCGCAAGGCCAAGCTCCGGGCCCAGGGACACGAGCTTTACCGCAACGAGGAAGAAGAGTGGTAAAAACTGCGTAACAATTTCGTAAAGATTCAGTTAACTTACAGTTTTTTCATACAGGCAGGAAGGCATGCCCATAAGGGGTTCGGATTGTAAATCCCTTCGGATAATGCTATGATGGAGCTATCTATTAGAGAAAAATCAGCTTTGAGACCCAACAGGTGGTAGAGGGTGTCCGGACCGGGCACATCATCTGGCACCCGGACCGGACGTCCCGGCCCCGAGGAGGACCTGTATCCATGAAGAGAAGCCAGTCGGCAGCCGGCCTGAACAACGCCATTCCGGTGGTGGACCTGAGAAATCCTGATGAAATGATCCGCGCCAACGGCGCGGCCGAAGCGGCCCAGACAGACCGTCTCCGGAGCGAGGTGGATGATTACGCCGCCATCATCCGGGAACTGAAGGACCTGTGCGACAAGAACCAGGAGCTGGTCCAGCGCCTGCAGTTCATGAACGCCAGCACCACAGACCAGATCCGGACCATCCTGGAGGACAACAACGCCCGCATCGCCGAGCGGCTTGCCGCCATCCAGGACATCGATACCGCCGCCATGGAGGAGCGGATCGCGGCCGGCGTGAGAGCCGCCGTGGCTGACCAGGGCGGCAGGACCGAGGGGCAGCTCAGAGATACAGAAGCAAGACTCGAGGATACCGTGCTGCGGGCCCAGGACGCGGCCGAAGCGCGGCAGAAGAAGTCGGACGACCTGGCCCACAGGGACAGCGTACGCGTATACAGGAACATACAGGCCTCCATGGTCAGCGAGCTGGCTGCCCAGACGGAAAAGCTCCAGGCCTCTCTGGCCCAGATGCAGGACCAGCAGACCAGGCTCCTGGAGGAGGCCAGGCCCGATAAGACCCAGTCCATCCTTTCCAGGGTGTCCTTCGGTCTGATCATCGGCATGCTCATCATCCAGCTTCTGGAAGGCGTGGGCCTGATCACGATCCTTCTGAACATGGTCCGCTGATCCCTGACCGGAGGATCCTATGGGCAGACAGAACTGGAGGCCCTCCAACATGCTCTATCCGGTACCGGCCGTGCTGGTATCCTGCATGGACGAGGAGGGCAGAGCCAATATCATGACAGCAGCATGGGCGGGCACACTCTGCAGTGACCCGGTCATGGTTTCCGTGGCGATCCGCCCCCAGCGGTATTCCCACGATATAATCGCGCGAACCGGAGAGTTCGTGATCAGCCTTACCACCAAAGACCTTTGCCGCGCGGCGGACTTCTGCGGGGTCCGGTCGGGCCGGGATGTCGACAAGTTCGACTATCTCCATCTGACCAGGCTTCCTTCCGTCCATGTGGCGCCCCCCGGCGTGGCCGAAAGCCCCGTCTGCCTGGAATGCAGGGTGACGGAGATCAGGCCCATGGGGGTCCATGACCTTTTCATTGCCCGGGTAGAGGGCGTCTCCGTGGACGATGCCTACCTGGACGAAAAGGGCCGGCTGGATCTGGAAAGGGCGGACCTGATCGCCTATTCCCACGGGGAGTATTTCCTGCTCGGCAGGAAGCTGGGGAAGTTTGGGTTTTCCGTGCAGAAGAAAAAGGGAAAGGCCCGGACGCCGGAGAGGCGAAACAAATCGAACAGACGCTGACAGCCCCGGCTGGCGGCTTATGAGGACATCATGGAAGAAGTAATGAAATCCAGCTACCTGGTCAAAGGCGGAACGCCCCTTACGGGCGAGGTGGAAATCGCGGGAGCCAAGAACGCGGCCCTTCCGATCATCGCTGCCTCCATCATGACAGATGAGACAGTGGTCGTAGAGAACGTACCGGACGTGTCCGACATCCGGGCCCTCCTGGCCACCATCGACAGCATCGGCGGCCATGTCGAAAAGATCGACCGCCATACCTTTAAGATCAATGGCTCCGGAATCAACCGGTACGCACCTGTTGACAACAAGTATGTCAAGAAGATCCGCGGCTCCTACTACCTGATCGGCGCCCTTCTGGGCAAGTACAGGAACGCGGAGGTCGCCCTTCCCGGCGGCTGCGACATCGGCCTTCGTCCCATCAACCTCCATGTCAAGGGCTTCAAGGCCCTGGGGGCGGATACCAAGCTGATCAGCCCCGGCCGGATCATCGCCCGGGCGGCCCGCCTGACCGGCGCCCATATCTTCATGGATATGGTCTCTGTCGGCGCCACCATCAACGTCATGATGGCAGCGGCCATGGCAGAAGGCGTCACCATCATTGAAAACGCGGCCAAGGAGCCCCATGTGGTCGACCTGGCCAACTTCCTGAACTCCATGGGCGCCAGGATCAAGGGCGCCGGTACGGATGTGATCCGGATCGTGGGCGTTGACAGCCTCCACGGGACGGAGTATTCTATCATACCGGACCAGATCGAGGCAGGAACCTACATGTTCGCCGCCGCTGCGACCCGCGGCGATGTCCTGATCCGCAATGTCATTCCCAAGCATCTGGAATGCTTCTCCGTCAAGCTGACGGAGATCGGCTGCCAGATCGAGGAATTTGATGACGCCGTCCGTGTCGTTGCCACCGGCAGACTGGGCACCACGACTGTCAAGACCCTTCCCTATCCGGGCTTCCCGACGGATATGCAGCCCCAGATGACCATTCTTCTGGGCCTGTCCGCCGGCACCAGCATCGTGACGGAGAGTATTTTTGAAAGCCGCTTCAAATATGTGGACGAGCTCACCAAGATGGGAGCCGTCATCACCGTGGAGGGCAATACAGCCATCATTGAGGGCGTGGAAAGATATATGGCCGCCGATATGGAGGTCCCGGACCTCAGGGCGGGCGCTGCCCTTGTCATCGCCGCCATGGCCGCCGACGGCTTCTCCGAGCTGTCCGGCATCCACTATATCGAAAGAGGCTATGAGGATTTCCCCTGCAAGCTCCGGAAGCTCGGCGCGGAGATCCAGGTCGTGAGGACCGAGGAGGACAGGAAGAAATTCCACTTTGTCCACGGACACTGAACGGACCAGCGTGTATATTCCTGCCCCATACAGACGGGTTCTGTATGGGGCTCTTTTGGTACCGTTTTTCCCTGCGGGACTGACGGGAAAGAAAGAGAAAGGGATCGCGAAGGAGAACAAGAAAGGAAGAGACATGCAGCAGTTTGAGACCCGCTCCGAGGAGGAGACCCTGGCACTGGGCCGCCGTCTGGGCGAGGAAGCCGCTCCCGGCGATGTCATCGCCCTGACCGGTGAGATCGGCGTGGGCAAGACGGTCCTGACCAGGGGCTTTGCCCGGGGGCTCGGCATAGAAGAGGGGATCTCCAGCCCCACCTTTACCATCCTCCTCATCCATGAGGAGGGCAGGATCCCCCTCTACCACTTCGACGTTTACCGGATCGAGGAGCCCGAAGAAATGGAAGAGGTGGGCTTTGATGAATACATGGACGGAGACGGCGTCTGCCTGATCGAATGGGCGGAGAAGATCGCCGACCTCCTTCCCGACAATACCCGGGTCATCCGGATCGAAAAGGACCTTTCCAAAGGCCTTGACTACAGGAGAATCACCATCAGATGAAAATACTGGCCATTGAAGCCTCCGGCCCTGTGGCGGCCTGCGCCGTCCTGGACGGAGAGATCCTGTCTGCCGAATACAGCATACAGTATAAAAAGAAACATTCCCAGAGCCTGGTCCCCATGATGGACGAGGTGCGGCGCATGCTGGACCTGGACCTTAAGGGCCTGGACGCGGTGGCGGTCACCGCGGGCCCCGGTTCCTTTACGGGCCTGAGGATCGGAGCCGCCACGGCCAAGGGCGTGGGCCTGGCCCTGGAAAAGCCCCTGATCCCGGTCCCCACCGTGGACAGCCTGGCCTTTAACCTCTTCGGGACCGCTTCCCTGGTCTGCCCCCTCATGGACGCCAGAAGGAGCCAGGTCTATACGGGCATCTATGACCTGACGGAGGGCTTTGAGGTCCTGGTCCCCCAGCGCGCCGTCGCCTTTTCCGATGTCGCGGAGGAGCTGAACGCCCTGGGCCGGCCCGTCATCTTCCTGGGAGACGGGGTATCCCCCAACCGGGCGGCCATGGAGGACCTGCTGAAGGTCCCCTACAGGCTGGCTCCCGTCCATCTGTCCCGCCAGAGGGCCGGTTCCCTGGCAGCCAGGGCCGCCATGCTCTATGAAGAGCAGGGAGAGGCCTGCCTGGTATCCGCCGATGACTTCCGTCCCACCTACCTGAGAAAGTCCCAGGCGGAAAGGGAGCGGGGCGACCAGAGAGACTTCAGGCTGATATGACAGGGGAGAAGAAGACCGCCGTCAGGCGGATGAAGGAAGCCGACCTGGCCGGGGTCCTTTTCGTGGAAAGGGCCTGCTTTTCGGATCCCTGGTCGGAAAAGGTCTACCGGGAGACCCTGGCCCTGCCCTACGCCTTTTATTATGTGGCGGAGGAAGAGGGAAGGATCGTGGGCACGGCCGGCCTCCAGGTCATCGCCGGAGAGGGCGAGATCAGCAACGTGGCCGTCCTCCCGGAAATGAGGCGCCGGGGGACCGCGGCCGCCATCCTGGACAGGCTCCTTGCGGAGGCGGAGGCCTCCGGCGTCACCGATTTCACCCTGGAGGTCAGGGCGGGGAACCGCCCCGCCATCGCCCTCTATGAAGGCTTCGGCTTCCGGGAGGAGGGAAGGCGCCCCGGCTTTTATGAACACCCCAAAGAGGATGCCCTGATCCTCTGGAAAAGGAAGTAAGTACTGCTATGATAGATGTCTGTCTTCTGGGAACGGGCGGCATGATGCCCCTTCCCTACCGCTTTCTGACCTCGCTCCTGGTCCGCTACAACGGGACCAGCATCCTGGTGGACTGCGGAGAGGGGACCCAGGTCGCCCTCCGGAAAAAGGGCTGGAGCCCCAACCCCATCGGCATGATGCTCTTTACCCATTACCACGCCGACCACATCTCCGGCCTGCCCGGCATGCTCCTGACCATGGGCAACGCCGACAGGACAGAGCCCCTCACCATGGTGGGGCCCAAAGGCCTGGAAAAGGTGGCGGGGGCCCTCCGGGTCATCGCGCCCGGTCTTCCCTTTGAGATCCGCTATCAGGAACTGACGGAGAAGGAAGAGACCATCTCCCTGCCGGGAGAGGAGGACTTTACCATCAGGGCCTTCCGGGTCCGGCATTCCATCCCCTGCTACTGCTACTCCATGGAGCTCAAAAGGGCCGGCCTCTTCGATCTGGAACGGGCCATGGCCCTGGATGTCCCCAAGCCCTTCTGGGGCCGCCTGCAGAGAGGAGAGACCCTGGAATACGAGGGCCGGGTCCTGACCCCCGACATGGTCCTGGGACCGCCCAGAAAGGGCCTGAAGCTCTGCTACGCCACCGATACCAGGCCCTGTCCCTCCATCGTGGAGGCGGCCAGGGACGCGGACCTCTTCATCTGCGAGGGCATGTACGGAGACGAGTCCATGATCGGCAAGGCCAGGGAGAACCGCCACATGACCTTCTGCGAGGCCGGCAGGCTGGCCGCGGAGGCCGGCGCGAAGGAGCTCTGGCTCACCCACTATTCCCCCTCCCTGGGAAAGCCCGACGACTATATGGACGGGATCCGGGCCATCTATCCCGGCGCCGTTGCCGCCAGGGACGGCCGGACCACAACACTGAAATTCGATTGATTCCCGAAAGGTTCAGATTTACATTTCATGAAAGACATCACTATTCTTGCCATCGAGTCCAGCTGCGACGAGACCGCGGCGGCCGTGGTGGTGAACGGGCGGCAGGTCCTCTCCAACGTGATCTCCTCCCAGATCGACATCCATACCCTCTACGGCGGCGTGGTGCCTGAGATCGCTTCCAGAAAGCATACGGAACGGATCAACCAGGTCATCCGCCAGGCCCTGGAGGGGGCGGGCAAAGACCTGAAGGACATGGACGCCATCGGCGTCACCTACGGACCGGGCCTGGTGGGCCCCCTCCTGATCGGCGTTTCCGAGGCCAAGGCCCTGTCCTTTGCCGCCGGCATCCCCCTGATCGGCGTCCACCACATCGAGGGCCATATCTGCGCCAACTATATCGCGGCTCCCGAACTGGAGCCTCCCTTTGTCTGCCTGGTGGTCTCCGGAGGCCACACCCACCTGGTCCTGGTCAGGGACTACGGGTCCTATGAGATCCTGGGAAGGACCCAGGACGACGCGGCGGGCGAAGCCTTTGACAAGGTGGCCAGGGAGATCGGCCTGGGCTATCCCGGCGGTCCCAAGATCGACAGGGTCTCCCGGGAGGGAGATCCCGAAGCCATCCGTTTCCCCCGGGGCAAGGCCTCCGGGTCCCGCTATGACTTTTCCTTCTCCGGAATGAAGTCGGCGGTCCTCAACTATCTCAATACCGCGAAGATGAAGGGGCAGGAGGTCTCTGTCCCGGATGTGGCGGCCTCCTTCCAGGCGGCCGTGGTGGACGTCCTGGTCTCCCACGCCGAATGGGCCATGGAGGAGTACGGCCTGGACCGGTTCGCCCTGGCCGGAGGCGTGGCCTCCAACAGCGCCCTGCGGGCCGCCATGGCAGACGCCTGCCAAAGGCACGGGGCCGCCTTCTACTGTCCGCCGCCCGTCCTGTGCACGGACAACGCCGCCATGATCGGGGCGGCCGCCTATTATGACTATATCGGAGGGATCCGGTCGGGCTTTGACCTGAACGCGGTCCCGAATCTCCGTCTCGGAGAGCGATGACGGGAAAGAGAGGCTGACTATGGCAGCAGAAAGAAATACAGCCATCCTGCTGGCGGCCGGACGCGGCAAGCGGATGGGGTCGGATATCAGAAAACAGTACCTGGAACTGGGAGGTGCCCCCGTCTTTTCCTACTCCCTCAGGACCCTTCAGGATTATGCCCAGATCCACGACATCGTGGTGGTGGTGACTCCCGGGGACGAGCCCTACATGTGGGACTACCTGAAGAAGCTGGGCCAGACCGACAAGGTCCGGAAGGTCATCGCGGGAGGCTTCGAGCGCTTCCATTCCGTCTACCTGGGCCTCCGCAGCGTGGAATGGCCCTGTGAGTATGTCTTTATCCACGACTGCGCCAGGGCCTTCCTGGATACCACGACCCTGCCCAGGCTCTACCGGGCCGTCCGCAAGTACGGGACGGCGGTGGCGGCCGTCCGGTCCAAGGACACGGTCCGGATCGGGGACAGGAACGACTTCGCCGTATCCACCCCCCAGCGCAAGGACGTCTGGATCATCCAGACCCCCCAGGTCTTCCGCTATGAGGACGCCCGGAAGGCCCATGACATGGCCATGGACCAGCTCCCGGAGCTGACCTCCAGGGGCATCATCATCACGGACGACGCCATGGTGGTGGAGACCATGCTGGGCATGCGGATCAAGATGGTGGAGTCCACCTATGGCAATATCAAGCTGACAACACCGGACGACCTGATCTACGCGACGGCGCTGATCCAGAACGACCTGTAAGGGCCCCAGGGCCTTTCCGCGCCGGGAGACACCTTCTCCCGGCGCTTTTTGCCCCCTGACGCGGGGCAGGAGGATGGAATCATGGCATTTGCGCACCTTCACGTCCATACGGAGTATTCCCTCCTGGACGGTTCCAACAAGATCCGCGAATATGTCCGCCGGGTCAAAGAGCTGGGCATGGACGCCGCGGCCATCACCGACCATGGGGTCATGTACGGGGTCATCGACTTCTACAGGGCCTGCCAGGCCGAGGGGATCCGCCCCATCATCGGGTGCGAGGTCTATGTGGCCCCGGGCTCCCGGTTCGACCGGGAAAAGAACGCGGG
>CAMOUD010000054.1 GCA_946626215.1 uncultured Lachnospiraceae bacterium | reverse complement strand
TACACACTTAGTCTACACATTTCCGAATTTAAAGTAAACCATTTCCGCCGGAAGCATCCGGTCCCGGCCGGTTCCTGCCGCGCCGGACGGGCAGGAACAAAAAAGCCGGCAGCGGCAGGGGCCGCTGTCGGCATATGTGCGTGCAGGACTCAGGAGAACAAGTCTATGGTTCAGGAAAGGATGCGCTCGCGGATGGGCGGGGGGCCTGGGGATGCCTGCCTGCCCATATCCGGAACCGTTTCAGACAGGGGGCCCTCCGGGTGGACCGGGACCTTACCGGTCCCCTGCCCCCTCCGGCATCAGCAGGGAAAGGATCCTTTCCTCGGCGTAGTCCGGGGCGCAGGAGGAGACGGCCTCATAGACGGGCCGCAACTCTTCCTCCGGAAGGTCCAGAAGGTCTGCCGCGGCCCCCAGGTCCCGTCCCTTCCGGACCTGGCGGGTCAGGATCCGGATCATTTCCAGCAGCCTGCCTTTTGCTTCTCCTTCTTTTCTGCCCTTTGCCTCTCCTTCTTTTCTGCCCTTTGCCTCTCCTTCTTTTCTGCCTTTTGCTTCTCCTTCTTCTCTCGCCTGCTCTTTTTCGATTTCCGCATTATATTCATCGATGCACATCTGGGTGACCTCCTGTCTGCTCTTTGTCAGGAAATCCTTCAGGATCCCCTTTCTGATACAGGCGCTGACAGCCGTTTCCGCGGTCTGCCGCGGGAGACAGGGAATGAATGCTTCCCCGCGGGAAGTCCCCTCTCCTTTTTTTGCGCCTCAGCCGTATCCTGTCAGTCCTGCGGCCCCTCCGGCATCAGCAGGGAAAGGATCCTTTCCTGCTCGTAGTCCGGGGCACAGGCAAGGACTGCCTCATAGACTGGCCGCAGTTCTTCCTCCGGAAGATCCAGAAGGTCTGCCGCGGCCACCAGGTCCCGTCCCTTCCGGACCTGGCGGGTCAGGATCCGGATCATTTCCAGCAGCCTGCCTTTTGCTTCTCCTTCTTTTCTGCCCTTTGCCTCTCCTTCTTTTCTGCCCTTTGCTTCTCCTTCTTCTCTCGCCTGCTCTTTTTCGATTTCCGCATTATATTCATCGATGCACATCTGGGTGACCTCCTGTCTGCTCTTTGTCAGGAAATCCTTCAGGATCCCCTTTCTGATACAGGTGCTGACAGCCATTTCCACCGCGTCCTCCAGCTCGAGGCCTGCACTGCGGCCTTCCCGGATCAGGTCGGTGAAGAACGCGTACCCCTTCAGGGTCCTGCATCCCTCCTTCAGATTCCGGTTCAGGTCCCCGTTGATGTTCAGGACCCGGATTTTCAGTTCCAGGGCCGGATCCCTTTTCTCTCCCTCATAAAGATCCGAGAGCTTCAGGGTCCTGTTTTCCGGCTGAGGTTCCTTCCCGTTATAGAAGGTCACAAAGACCGGAAAGGGAATCCGGACGCTCCAGGAAGCATACATGTCCTTTTCCCGGATCTGTCCCGCCAGCTGCCGGGAAACATAGAAGAGGTACCGGAGCGGCAGGTTGGGATTGATTGTGGACTGGTGCTCATAGAGGGACAGGGTCGTATCCAGGATAAAGGAAATATCATTCTTCATGGATACGTAGAGGGCTCCCTCCAGGGTCACGATCCTGACCTGGGAAGGGTCCGTGTAGGAGGTCCCGTTCAGGGCGTTGAAAAGGGTCAGCAGAACTTCCCGGTCATTGAAGAGTCTGCGGAAAACGGTGTCTTTAAAGGTTCGGTTCACAGTTGTGTCCATTCAGTATCTGCCTCCTTTGGGTCCCGGCGCGGAAGACCGAAAGGACGCACGCCTTTCCCGCCGGCTCCCTGATTCTGTTCTCGAAGGGAGCCTGTCCGCGGCAGAGGACTCCCTGTCTGAAAGGGTAGTCTCTTTGGCCCCGGAATTCTATTGACAGGAAGCGCGAACCTGCGAAACTGAGTTTTTGGACAATTTTACGAAACCTTTCTTTCTGCTTTGTATGTTAGCACAAAGGAGGGCACAAATCCAATCCGGACTGGCGCCGGGGCTCTTTCGACGGAAGCGGACAAGGGACAGGGCAAAAAAAAAATCAAAAAAATTAGCACTCAACTGTTGACAGTGCTAACAAGTCGTGTTATATTACAGCTAGAACAAAGGGAACGGATAGAGCAAGGGTCCTGCAGGGATGCAGGAGACCGGATCGAAGGTCCCTGGTTCCGGACTATACCAATTCGTGTATGGCCTCCCTGAGGTGAGGCCGGAAAGGAGATATATCATGTTACTGCCCAGTATTTTCGGAAATGATTTATTTGATGCTTTTGACAGCTATTTCTATCCTGTATTTGAGACCAGACCTGCCCAGGCTCCGGAGCGCAAGCTCTATGGACGCCACGCCGGCAGAGTCATGAAGACGGACGTGAAGGAAACAGAGACCGGCTATGAGGTCGATGTGGACCTGCCCGGCTTCAAGAAAGACCAGATTGAGCTCACTCTCAAGGAGGGCTACCTGACCGTAGAGGCAGGCAAGGGCCTGGAAGAGGAGCACAAGGATGAAGAGCAAGGCCGCTACATCCGCAGAGAGAGGACCTTCGGTTCCATGAGCCGCAGCTTCTTTGTCGGCGAGCAGATCGAACAGGGCGACATCAAGGCTAAGTTCGAGGACGGCGTCCTGAAGATCTTCGTACCCAAGAAGGAGGCGAAGAAGATCGAGGAGAAGAAGGCCATCAACATCGAATAAAGATCTGAGAACAAACGGGAGGGCGGTCCTGAAGACCGGAGTCCCGGCCCGCATCTGTTAGTGATCTTACCATGAACACCTTCCTCCGGGGGAGGGGACAGCCAGGAGCTGTCCCCTCCCCCTTTTCCTTTTTATTCTCTGTATCCTTCCTTTTTTTATTCCGATTTCTTTCTTATCCTTTTTATTTCCCGGTCTCCCTCCTGTCCGGGTCTTCCCCGGGCCTTTGTCCCTGTTGCCCCGGGGGAAACTGTGGTATCCTTAGGAAAAGAGTACAGGATGCCCGGGAGCGGAGCCGCCCCGGAGACTGCGTGGGGACAAGACTATGAAAAAGAGAAATTTTACCTTCAGATCCAGCGACGGCAAGACCCGGATCCACGCCATTGAGTGGGTCCCGGACGGAGAGGTCAGGGGCGTCCTTCAGCTGGTCCACGGCATGGTGGAATTCATCGGCCGCTATGACCGGTTCGCCAGATATATGTGCGCCCACGGCTTCTATGTGGTGGGCCACGACCATCTGGGCCACGGAGCCTCGGTGACAAGTCCGGACCGTCATGGCTATTTCGGAGAGCCGGACGGCAACCGGTATGTGATCATGGATATCCGGGCCCTCCACCGTCATACCATGAAACGGTATCCGGAGCTTCCTTATTTTATGCTGGGCCACAGCATGGGGGCTTTTCTGGTCAGCCAGTACATCACCCGGTTCGGAGAGGACCTGTCCGGCGTCATCCTCATGGGCACCGCCTGGATGCCTGCTCCGGCCCTTCAGGCCGCTCTGGGACTCTGCCGGGTCATGGCAAGGACCAGGGGCCAGATGTACAGGTCCAGGTTCCTCTTTGATCTGGTAAGCGGATCCAATAACAGGCGGATCGAGAACCCCAGGACCCGCTATGACTGGCTGAGCCGGGATACGGCCGTCGTGGATGCTTTCTGTGTCCATCCATGGAACAACTTCCGCTTCACGGTCAACGCCTATTACCATATGTTCCGGGGACTGGAGGCCTCCCAGAAGTCCTCCGGCATCCGCAGGATCCCCTTCGACCTTCCTATCTTTCTGGCCTCCGGGTCCGAGGACCCCGTGGGCGGCTACGGCAGGGGCGTCATGCAGGTCTATCAGAACTATCTCTCCCACGGACTTACCGAGGTGGTCATGAAGCTTTACGCCGGGGACCGGCATGAGATCCTCAATGAGACCGACCACTTCGTGGCGGACCGGGATATCTACCACTGGATGAAGGCCCATATGTAACAAGATCCTGACGCCGGGCTCCGGGGGGCGTCCTGCCCCGCGGGGCCCTTCCCATGTATGATGAATGATTGTCTGACTTTTCGATGAGGAGAAGAGAGATGTTCTTTGGAATGACCCTGTATGAGATCTGCTGGTATTTTGTCCTGTATTCCCTGATCGGCTGGTGCCTGGAGGTGGTCTACCATGCCGTAAGCCTGGGGAAGGTCGTCAACCGGGGCTTTCTGAACGGCCCGGTCTGTCCGGTATACGGTTTTGGCATGGTAGGCCTCCTGGCCGTGGTCAACACAGCGGGCGCTGCCCTTTCGCCTGCAGGGGAGGACAGGGCGGGAAGCCTTATCTTCCTTTTTCTGGCCGGCATGATCCTGGCCAGCGCGGTGGAGCTGCTGGCCGGATGGGGCCTGGATATGATCTTTCATGCCAGATGGTGGGACTACAGCGATGAGCCCTTTAACCTCCACGGCTATATCTGTCTCAAATTCTCCCTTCTCTGGGGGCTGGGAGCGGTCCTTGTGGTCCGGCTGGTCCACCCCCTGGTGGCAGGGGGCATTCCTTCCCTCCTGCCCCTTTCCTGGGGATGGCCCCTGTGCGGCGCCTGCTATGCCGTCTTCCTGACGGATACCGGCCTGACAGTGGCGGGGATCATCGGCATGAACAAACGGCTGGAGGAACTGGAGAAGCTCCGCCGCAGCATGCGGACGGTCTCTGACGGCATGACCGAGGTCCTGGCGGACTCCGCCATCCGGACCCAGAACGCGGTGGCCGAGACCCGGATCCAGGGGGCCCTGGCCAGGGCGGAGATCAGGGAGGCGGCCGCGGAAAAGAAGGCGGCCCTGGAGGAAGCCAGAGAACAGAGAGCGGCTGTTACTGCTGAAAAGAGAAGAGGACTTCAGGAAGAGATGGAAAAGCGGGCCGCGGCCCTCAAAGCAGAGCTGTTGAAGCCCGGCGCCTCCGTGGTCAGGCGGATCCATGCCGCCTTCCCGGATTACAGGAGCCGGGACTATGGAGAGATCCTGGAGGAGATCGGAAGAGAACTGGAGGAGGGAAGGAAAAGCGCCTGATCCCCCTGAAAAACGAAAGAGCCCCGGGCTGCCGGCAGATGATCCGATGGGAGGATCTGCCCCGGCCCCGGGGTTTTGCTTTTGATGGAAAGATGGATCAGGGATGGATCGGAGCGTTTACTGGAAGAGCTCCATGCGGATGGCCGTCAGGCCTTCCTCGTCATAAAGGACCAGGGACATGAGCCTTTTATAAAGCCAGTCGTAGGCGTAGACATGATAGCCAAGGTCTTCGGACTTGTAGGGGTCGCCGGTGGGTTCTCCCAGGGCGGCCTTTACGTCTTCCGCGGAAGTTCCCCAGGTAATGCCGCCGGGGCCCTGGAGGTCCGGCCGTTTCTCTTCTTCCGCCCAGGTCACTTCAATGGAGAGGGCGGTGACCAGGCAGTCCGAAAGAGGAGCCTCCTGGTCGGCGGGGTTCATAAAGGAGGCCTGGACGGTGACGTCCTCATAGCCCTCCAGAGTCAGGGGAACGGAAAAGGCGGTGCGTCCGCCGGCTTCCAGGGCCGTGTTGTCCTCCTCAGCCAGAGACAGGAGGTTTCCGGTCTCCTCAAGAGAGAAGGGCAGGGTCAGCTCCTGGTCATCCAGGACCAGATGGAAGGCGGCCCAGTCAGGCATGGGGGCTTCCTCATCCGCCGGGGCGTCAAGGGTCTCGGGCATGGCGTCTTCCGGAGCGGAGGAGGGCATATCAAAGATGACGCTCCCCGTCTGGACGGCCGTGGAGGCTGTGGAAGCTTCCGCGGAGGCGGCAGCGGTCCCGCCCTCTCCGGCGGAGGACTGTCCTTCGGATCCGCCGCAGGCCAGAGTGCCCATGGCCAGGGCGGCGGCCGTCAGCAGGACGCCGGTCTTCTTCAAAAAGGTCTTATGTTTGTTCTGACACATATTTGTAACAATTCTCCGAAATTCTGTCTGGTCAGCCGGCCGGATCCGGGATAAGGACCGGATGAGCCTTTTGTATTCAGAGATATTTTACCACAGAACGTAATAAATTCCTAGTTATTTTAACGAATTATTACAATAATTATGAATGCTCTTAACAATTTTGAAATAATTTCTTGACACTGGACACCTCCTGCGCCTACACTGATAACAGCGAAACTTTTTCGTAACGGAATATCGGACAGAGGCGCCCCCGGATCGTCGGGAGAGCGCGCTGCTGGTTCTGGGAGGAGAGATTGTGAAAAAGATGATGAAAAATGTCCTGACTATCCTGCTCTGCGTCAGCATGATCCTGCCGGCCCGGGCCGCGGCCCTGGCGGCGGAACTGCCGGAGGTCCAGACAGAGGAAGAAGCCCCTGTCCTGGAGGAGACCGCCGAGGAGACCGAAGAGGAGGCTCTGCCCGCTGAGCCTGCGGCAGAAGCGGAAGAAGCCGCGGAAGAGGCGGCCCCTGCGGAGGAAAGCGCCGAAATCGCCGAGCCTGCCGCGGAGCCCGCCCAGGAGCCTGTCCCCGCGGAGGAGGAGACCGAAGAGGTCATCGAAGAGGATGAGGCCCTGGAAGGGGACCTGGTCAAGGCGGATCCCTCCGCCATTTCCTTTGACCCGGATGACCCGGAAGCCATCCGGATGGCGGAAGCCTACGGGACCACCGTGGACGGCCTGAAACAGGCCATGGCAGAAGACATTGCCGCCCAGGAGAACGGAGAGGGCGTCTATAACACGGTGGCCGCCACGAACCTGACCCACAGCAGCGTATTCAGCAACCGGGTCCTGCGCTGGGGCATCGATGTATCCGCCTGGCAGGGCAACTATATCGGAAAGACCATCGACTGGAACAAGGTCAAAAAGGACGGCTGCGAGTTCGCCATCATCCGCTGCGGCTATACCAACCTCAAGAAGACCTTTACCATGAATCAGGACCCTGATTTCATCAGCTTTATCAAGGGCGCCAAGGCGGCCGGCATCAAGGTCGGCGTCTATTACTTCAACCAGGCCACGACCGAGGCCGAGGCCAAGAAGGAAGCCGCCAAGGTCCTGGAGATCGTGGGCAAGGCCGGCGTCAAGCTGGATCTTCCCATCTACATGGACGTGGAACTGACTTCGGGCGGACGCCTGGAAAAGGCCAAGCTTTCCAAGGCCGCCCAGAACACCATCATTGATACCTTCTGCTCCGCCATCAAGGCGGGCGGCTACAAGCCGGCCTTCTACAGCTACAAGGCCTTCCTGGAGGCCCGGACCAACGCGGCCGAGCTGACCAGGAAATATCCCCTCTGGATGGCCCACTATACCACCAAGACCACCTATGCCGGCGTCTATGACATGTGGCAGTATTCCTCTTCAGGCGCTGTGAAAGGCATCAACGGCAAGGTGGACATGAACGTCTGGTACGATGATTCCGCCCTGAAGCTGGCGGCCTCCAAGAAGCTGGCGGCCCCCACCCTCAAGGCCAAGGCAGCGGCCGACGCCATCTCCCTTTCCTGGACCAAGGTGGAGGGAGCCGCTTCCTATGAGGTGGACGCGGCCCTGACCGGCCAGCCCCTTTCCAAGGTCGCTTCTGTGACCGGGACCTCCTACAACTACAACAAGGCCTCCCTCGGCAAGACCTATGACCTGACCGTGACCGCTCTGGACGAGCAGGGAAATGCCATCAGCAAGGTCTCTGCCATCAAGACCGTCAAGTGGACCGGCTTTGCCGAGCCTTCCTACAAGGCCTCCAACAAGCTGGACGGGATCAAGTTCTCCTGGACGGCCGTGGAAGGAGTCTCCGGCTATGCCCTCTATTACAACGTCGGCACGTCCAAGGGTTCCTGGACCTACCTCTGCAAGGTGAAGGCCGATACCACCTCTTATCTGCTGAAGAAGGTCAAATACAATACCAAGTATTACTTCGCGGTCCGGTGCCTCAACTCCGGAGGCAAGACGGCCAGCCCCTTTACCACCAGCATCAACAAGACCTGGGCGCCCCTGTCCAAGCCTTCCTTCAGCGTGGCCTATTCCTCCAAGGGACTGAAGATCTCCTGGAAGGAAGTGGCGAACGCCTCCGGCTACCGGGTGGAATACTGCCCCTCCGGCGGCAAGTGGAAGAAGCTCAAGGACCTGGGGGCGGGCAAGACCTCCTATACCTGGAACGGGGCCGAGGTCAAGACCGAGTATTCCTTCCGGGTCTACGCTCTGGACAGCGCCGGGAAAAAGGGGAGCCTGACTCCCACCGCCGTCAAGGGCAGGCATTACCTGAAGACGCCCGGCGCCTGCAAGGCCAAGAAGGACGGTTCGTCTGTCAAGATCACCTGGGGGACCTGCGCTTCCGCCTCCGGCTACCGGGTCTACTATAAGACCGGCAGCGGCAAATGGAAGAAGCTGGCTGACGTCTCTGGCCAGAAGAAGTCTTCCTACACCTGGAAGAAGCCTTCCAATGGTAAGAAGTATACCTTCCGCGTGGCGGCCCTGGACGGCAACGGCAAGGTGGTCAGCGCCAACTCCAAGTCCGCTTCCATGACCTACAAGAAATAAGTAGGACCGGATGGACCTGGAAAACAGGAATTCCGGCAGGAAAACCGGATGAAAAGCGCGGCGTCGGGCTCCGGAACCGCGCATACAGGAAAAGCCCCTCTCCCAGTCCGGACCGGACAGGGAGAGGGGCTTTTCCTGTACGCGGACCGGAAGCGGGGCGTCAGCCCTGCTGCCGGGAGGGGTCCTGTACGGTTTTCCGAAGATTCCGCGATGAAATGCATTCCGGACCGGAAAGGATGGCGCGGCCGGGCGTTGTCCTTCTTGTTTTGCTCTTCGCTTTCTGCTATTATAAGGCAAGCTATGAGTAATCCCGGCAGGCTCTGCGCCTGCCTTGTTGCGTTGACTATTACTTCTCTGACGATACGATTTCATTTCCCTGGGAAATGAGGTCCGGACAGGAACACTATGTACGAAAAAGCGAAGAACGGCTGGCTCAAGCACCTGGACTTTATCGTCCTGGACCTGATCTGCTCCCAGCTCAGCTTTGTGATCAGCTACTATATCCTGCAGAGACTCACCTTTGCCTACAGCGTGGTCTTTTACCGCTACCAGGCCATCGTGCTGACCATCCTGCAGCTGCTGGTCATCTTTTTTACCGATGCCCATAAGAACATCCTCAGGCGCAGTCCCGGACAGGAGCTGGCCAGAGTCGTGCAGCATGTATTCTCCATTTCCTTCCTGGATATGGTCTACCTCTTCGCGGTCCATCAGATCAACCTGATCTCCCGCCGCTTCTTTGTCATCTACGCGGTTGCCCTGATCGTCCTGTCCTTTACGGCCAGGTCCCTGAACAAGTACAGGCTCAACCGGAACCGGGACCAGAATGAAGGAAAGCGGTCCATCTTTGTCTTTACCCTGGAGAGGGAAGCGGACCATGTGGTCACAGAGCTTCTGGATACCTCCTACAATGACTTCTTCATCCGGGGGATCTTCCTGATGGAAAGCTCAACGCCGGACATCCGGGAGATCCGGGGGATCCCCGTCTACGGACGGAGCGAGAACGTCTTTGAAAGGATCAGCCATGAGTGGGTGGACGAGGCCCTCATCTACCTGCCGCCCAACTATCCCCTGCCGGAGACCTACGTGGATACCCTCCTGGAGATGGGCATCACGGTCCATTACAGCTTCTCCGTCCTGGACCAGGGAGGCTGGATCGACCAGCAGACCGGAAAGCTGGGAGACCTTCATGTCCTGACCAGTTCCCTCCGGATCGTTTCGGTCCGGGACCTGGCCCTGAAAAGGGTCATGGACATCCTGGGAGGCATCGTGGGATGCATCCTGACCGGGATCATCTTTCTCTTTGTGGCTCCCGCCATCTATATCCAGTCTCCCGGGCCCATCTTTTTTGTCCAGGAGCGGATCGGCCGGGGCGGCAAGAAGTTCAGGATGTACAAGTTCCGGTCCATGTATCTGGACGCCGAAGAGCGGAAGAAGGAATACATGGCAAAGAACAAGATGGACGGCCTCATGTTCAAGATGGACGATGATCCCAGGATCATCGGCAGCGAGAAGAAGGACAGGAACGGCCGGCCCAAAGGCATCGGGAACTTTATCCGCAACACTTCCCTGGACGAGTTCCCGCAGTTCTGGAACGTCCTGAAGGGAGACATGTCCCTGGTGGGGACCAGACCTCCCACGGTGGATGAGTGGGAACGCTACGACCTCCACCACAGGATCCGGATGAGCGTAAAGCCCGGCATCACCGGCATGTGGCAGGTCAGCGGCCGGTCCGACATCACCGACTTTGAAGAGGTGGTCCGGCTGGATACGGAATATATCCGGAACTGGTCCTGGTCGCTGGATCTGAAGATCCTCTTAAAGACTGTGGCCGTCGTCCTCCACAGGGACGGAGCCGTGTAGGAATGAAATCACCGCGGATCTGGACGGTGTGCAAAGAACAGAAAAAGAACAGAAACAGACTTAAAAGAACAGAAATAGAATTGAAAAGAAAAGGACCGGCAAAGGAGCGCCGCCGGCCCGGGGACCAAAGAAGGGAAGCCTTCGGAAAGACCTGTCAGGCGCTCCGGATTCGGAGGAAAGAAATGACCATTATCGTGACCGGCGGCGCCGGCTTTATCGGAAGCAACTTCATTTTCCACATGCTGAAGGCCCATCCGGACTACCGGATCGTCTGCCTGGACAAGCTGACCTATGCCGGCAACCTGTCTACCCTGGCTCCTGTGATGGAAAATCCGAATTTCCGCTTTGTGAAGGCGGACATCTGCGACAGGGAGGCCGTTGAAAGGCTCTTTGAAGAAGAGCGGCCCGATATGGTGGTCAACTTCGCGGCAGAGTCCCATGTGGACCGGTCCATCGAGAACCCCGGCATCTTCCTGGAGACCAACATCATGGGCACGGCTGTCCTGATGGACGCCTGCCGGAAATACGGGATCTCCCGCTATCACCAGGTCTCTACGGACGAGGTCTACGGCGACCTGCCTCTGGACAGGCCCGACCTCTTCTTCACCGAGGAGACTCCTATCCATACATCCTCTCCCTATTCCTCCTCCAAGGCCGGCGCGGACCTTCTGGTCCTGGCCTATCACAGGACTTACGGACTGCCGGTCACCATCAGCCGTTGCTCCAACAACTACGGCCCCTACCATTTCCCGGAAAAGCTGATCCCTCTGATGATCGCCAACGCCCTGGCCGACAAGCCCCTTCCCGTCTACGGAGAGGGCATCAACGTCCGTGACTGGCTCTATGTGGAGGACCACTGCCGGGCCATCGACCTGATCATCCATAAGGGCCGGGTCGGCGAGGTCTACAACGTGGGCGGCCACAATGAGATGCGCAACATCGATATCGTAAAGCTCATCTGCAAAGAGCTGGGCAAGCCCGAGAGCCTGATCACCTACGTGACGGACCGCAAGGGCCATGACATGCGCTATGCCATCGACCCTGCCAAGATCCACAGAGAGCTGGGCTGGCTCCCCGAGACCAGGTTCGAGGACGGCATTAAAAAGACCATCCGCTGGTACCTGGAGAACAGGGAATGGTGGGAGACCATCATCTCCGGCGAGTACCAGAATTATTACGAGACCATGTACGGGAACCGCGAAGTCCTTTCCGGTGGGGAGGCTGAGGCCTGATCCATGGAAAGAAGGTACCGCAGGAAGGCAGGAACGGCAGGGCGGCTGGCCGCCCTGCTGACGGCCCTCCTGATCAGCCTGCCTCTGGCCGCCTGCGGCCGTCCGGGGCAGGAAGCGGCGTCCCCCCTTTCCTCCGCGGAAGCAGGGACCGGAGATGCCGAAGAGATCCTGGAGGATTCCATCTCTGAACCGGAGCGCCTGAAGCTGGACGGGGAGGACGCCGTCCGGGTCCAGGTCTTTGCCATGGATACCTACATGACCCTGACCGCCTGCGGCGAGGGCGCTGAAGAGGCAGTCCTTGCCGGAGCCGAAGAGGTGGTCCGCCTGGACAGGCTCTGGTCCGTGGGCATAGAGGATTCGGAGATCAGCATCCTGAACCGGGAAGGAAGGGCAAAGGTCTCAGAGGAGACTGCCGGCCTGATCCGTCTTGCCGGAGAAGTCTCTGAACTGTCAGGCGGAAAGCTGGACATTACCGTATACCCTCTGATGGTCCTCTGGGGCTTTACTACCGGCGAATACCGGGTCCCGGAGGAGGAAGAGATCAGAAAGACCCTTTCCCTGGTGGACCAGGAGGCGGTCGTCCTGGAGACAGAGGGGGAAGAGACCTGGGCATGCCTGGCGGAGGGCCAGGGCATGGACCTGGGAGCCATAGCCAAGGGAGAGACCTCCGCCAGGATCATGGAGATCTTTAAGGACCATGGCATTGCCAGCGGCCTGGTCAGCCTGGGCGGCAACGTCCAGTGCCTGGGGACCAAGCCCTCCGGAGACCTCTGGAGGATCGGCCTCCAGGATCCGGAAAATACCCAGGAGATCTTCGGCGTCCTGGAGGTCAGGGACCGGGCCGTCATTACCTCCGGCGCCTACCAGAGAAACTTTACGGACGAAGAGACCGGAAGGGTCTATCATCACATCCTGGACCCCGATACCGGCTATCCCGCGGAAAGCGGGATCCTGTCCGCCACCATCGTCTCGGAGAACGGGGCCCTGGCTGACGCCCTGTCCACCGCCTGCTACTGCATGGGCCCGGAGGAGTCTGCCGCCTGCTGGCGGGCATCCGGCCTGCCCTATGAGATGGTCCTGATGACAGAGGACGGCCGGATCCATGTGACAGAGGGGCTGGAGGAGGCCTTCAGCAGCGACAGAAAGACGGAAGTCATCCGCCGGGACTGAGAAAATATTGAGAAAACCGAGCGAAAAGTCTATAATGTAAGTTCGAAGCGAAATCAGGACCGCCGCAGGCCTGCGGCAGGAAGGATACAATGAGCAAGAACAGAAAAAAGTCCGGCCGTTCCCAGGGCCGGAATTCCCATACAGATACCAGGAAACAGGCCGCGCCTGAAGAGATCCGCCTGGACGGCAGCACCGGAAGCGAGGCTTCGGAGACCCCGGATGAGCTTCCGATCCCACCTGTCATGGAGGATCCTGCCTCCGAGCTGGCCCAGGCTTCCCATCAGGTGACCTTTGAAGCGCCCCTCCGGGGCCAGGAGGACCTGCCGGACGCGCTCCCTCTGACAGAAGAGGAAGAAACGGGAGAAGCAGCGGCAGCTCCTGAAGGAACGGAATCCGCGGAGGAACCTGTTCCCGCGGAAGCGCCCGCGGCATCCGCGGAGGAAGAACCTGTGTCCGAAAACCCTGCCGAAGAGGAGGAAGGGACAGAGGCTCCGGAAGAGGAAGAAGCGCCTTCGGACGAAGGATCTGAGGAAGAGCCCTCCGGTGAAGAAGAGCCCGCGGATGCGGAACCTGCGGCGGAAGAGCCCTCCGGAGAAGAGGAGGAGCCTGCCGAAGAGGAAGAGAGCCCTGCAGAGGGACCTGCTCCCGCGGCTTCTGTAACGGTATCTGCCAGAGAGGAAGATATGAATTCCGGCGAAGGAGAGGAAAAGGAGATCCCCGCCTGGAAGCAGTTCCTGATGGATGTCATCGATTACTGGAACTTCCGAGGCAGAGGCGGCAAGGGCAAGGAAAGGAATCCCGCGGCCTCCACACCCGATCCCAACATGATGAGCATGGCAGTCAGTCTCTGTATCGTGCTCCTGATCGTGGTCCTTGGACTCCGCTTTATCAGTCTGTACCGGTCCGGATCTCTGGACAACGGCAATGAGGCCATGGTGGGCGAGGACCAGGCGCCTGTCACGGAAATCGGCGGTGTTCCTATGGACCAGATCAGCTTCCGCCATAAATTCACCACCGGCGGCCATGTCTTTGCCATCCTGGATATGCGGGACTTCGACCTGGAGACCATGATGGAGACGGAAGGCATCAGCCAGTATGACTGTATGGAGAAGATCGCCGAGGCCCTGGGCGGCCACATGGCGGTCATCCATGACGCGGAAGAGAACCAGGCTGTCTTTGATGAGGTCTTCTCCTACAGCCAGAGGACCGTATTCCTGGGCGGCAACGACCAGGAAAAAGAAGGAGAATGGGTCTGGGTGACCGGAGAAGAGTTCTCCTACAGCAACTGGAGTGAAGGCCAGCCCAACAACGGAGCCAACAACGAGGACGGATCCGATGAGAACTACCTCCAGTTCAGCTCCATCACCAAGGACGGGACCTGGAACGACTCCCCCATCTACGGGAATACCTATTTCTTCCTGGTGGAGTGGGAATAACATCAGGAGGGCGAAGCCCCCTGATGTTAACGACCTTCGGCAA
>CAMOUD010000053.1 GCA_946626215.1 uncultured Lachnospiraceae bacterium | reverse complement strand
CGCGGCCTCCTCCTTTCCGAAAGAGGGGAATGCTATACTTAGTTCAGAGGAGCAGAGACCGGATGTGTAAGTCCGGAAACATGGGCCTCCGGGCACAGAGGAGAGGACCGGGAGAAGGCTGAAGAAATACAATGAAAAAGAGAGAAAAAAAGGATCCCGGACAGGGCAGCATGATCATAAAGGAGGGAGTCCTGGTCCGGTATCTGGGAAGTGACTTCCATGTCCGGATCCCCGCCGGAGTCTGGAAGATCGGGGACAATGCCTTCTCCCATACCGGGGTCAGCCGGGTGGACTGTCCTGCCGGCCTCCGGGAAATCGGGAAGGGGGCTTTTTTTGAATGCGCGTCCCTGGTGTCCGTGGAACTGCCTTCCGGCCTGATCAGGATCGGAGACGCCGCCTTCTACAACTGCAGGAGGCTGGAACGGGCCGGCCTTCCCGAAGGGCTGAGGGAACTGGGCTGCTATGCCTTTTTCCGGTGCGAAAGCCTGCGTTTTGTCTGGATTCCTCGGTCTCTTCGGGAGATTCGGAGCGGGACCTTTTCGGAAGACTGTTCTCTTTTCGGGGCAGACCTGCCGGAGGGGCTCCTTTCCATCGGAGAGGGAGCATTCGAGAGATGCGGATTTATGAAGATCGCCCTGCCCCCGGGCCTTGGAAGACTGGGGAAGCGCGCCTTCGCGGGCTGCCGGGACCTGGAGGAGGCGGTCCTGCCGGATTCTCTTCAGGAAATCGGGGAAGAGGCCTTCTATGACTGTACAGCCATGAAAAGGACCGGAGACCTGCTGGTGGTCCGGGACATCCTGGTCCAGTGCTTTTCCGGGGAGAAAGGCGTGCAGGTGCCGGAGGGCGTCCGGCACATCGGAAGCAATGCCTTCAGGGACCTGAAGGAGCTGAAAAGGGTCTGTCTTCCCCGGACCCTGAAGGGAATCGGTGACAGAGCCTTCGCGGGCTGTACTTCTCTGTCCCAGGTCACGCTGCCGGAGGGCCTGACAAGTCTTGGCGAGGACGCCTTCCGGGACTGCGGTTCGCTCCGGGAGATCGCCCTTCCCGGGTCCCTGAAGGAGATCGGAGAGGGGGCTTTCCTGGGATGCCGGGGCCTCCAGGACCAGGAGGGCTTCCTGGTCCTGGCCGGAGTCCTCTTTCAGTACCGGGGAGACGAGGCCCGCGTGAGAGTCCCCGAGGGAATCCGGATCATAGGAAAGGAAGCCTTCTCGGGAAAGGACCGTCTGGAGAGCGTCCATCTGCCGGATTCGGTGAAGGAGATCGGCACAGGCGCCTTCGCCTTCTGCAAGGCCCTTTCTTCCATTGAGCTGGATCCGGTGGTCCGGATCCGGGCCAGAGCCTTCAGACGGTGCGTCCGGCTGTCCCATATCGACCTGCCGGATTCCCTGGAGGAAATCGGCGACGCTGTTTTTGAGGGCTGCCGGAGCCTTGCCGGGATCCGGATCCCGGACAGGGTCAGAAGGATCGGGAAAAAGGCCTTCTGCCGGTGCGCTTCCCTTGCCGGGGCGGAGCTTCCGGGCGGGATCTGTGACCTTTCGGAGACCGCCTTTGATGCCTGCGTGTCCCTGCAGGCCTTTTCCGTGCGGGGAGAGGAAGGGCCTCTAGAGGCCCTGGAGGGCGTTCTCTATGACACAGGGACCGCGGCCCTTCTCCGGTATCCGCCGGGCAGGCAGGATCCCTCCTGGAGGGTCCCCGAAGGGGTCAGGCAGATCGGGGGGCACGCCTTTGCCGGAGCCGGCGCCCTGCGGGACCTGGTCCTGCCGGAAGGGCTGGAAGGGATCGGCCCGAAGGCCATGGAGGGAACAGGGATCGAGTATCTGAGGCTCCCGGAGAGCCTGAAGAAAAAGGAAACGGCCGCGCTGGATGTCAGGTATACCGGATCCGCCCGTCCCTGGCTGGCCCTGAAGGGGCGGATCCCCGTCTTTTTCGGCCCTCCCGGGGACCTGCCGGAGGACTTCAGGACCGGGGCCGGTCTGGGCTTTCTCTATGGACTGGCCCGTCATTTCCCGGAGGTCCTGCCCTGGAAGGAAGCCTGGACCGCCTATCTGGAACAGCATCACGGGGACTATGCCCGGCTGGCCAGGAGGAACAGGGACCTGCCTTTCCGGCTGGCAGAGCTGGGAGTCCTCTCAAGGGAGGAAGCCGGGGACCTGCTGGCCTTCTATGAGGGACCGGGGGACGCGGCGGTCCGGGCGGTCCTCATCCAGTACCTGAAAGGGACTGAGGGAGGGACCGGAGATCTGACTCTGGAGGACTGAGACCATGGGAGCAGGAAGGAGGACAGATGGAAGATACCTGTAAGGAATATACGGAAGGGGCGGATCTGCGCGTCGTGGACGGCGTCGTGGTCAGCTTCGAAGGACAGGACCAGGAGGTCAGGGTCCCCGACGGGGTATGGAAGATCGGAGCCTATGCCTTTTCCGGCAGCTTTGTCAGGGAGGTCGAGCTTCCTCCTTCTGTCAAGGAAATCGGCGATTCTGCCTTTAAGGACTGCCTGGTCCTGAGAAGGATCCGCCTGCCGGAGGGCCTGGAGACCATTGAACAGCATGCCTTTGCCGGCTGCAGCACGATCACGCGCCTGGAAGTCCCGGACGGGGTCTTAGCCATCCCGGAAGGAGCCTTTCAGGGCTGTCGCGGCCTGACCCGGATCCGGATCCCCGGATCCGTCCGGGAGATCGGCAAGGACGCCTTCTCCCTCTGCCGCAGGCTCCGGGACGCGGTCCTGGAGGAAGGGATCCTGTCCATAGGGGAGTCGGCCTTTGAAGAGTGCGAAGACCTGGAAAGGATCCGGTTCCCCTCCACCCTCCGGAAGGTGGATGACTGGGCCTTTGCCGAATGCGGCAAGCTGAAAGAGGTGATCCTTCCCGGCCATCCCCTGGAGCTGGGCTCCCAGGCCTTCCAGGGCTGCCCGAAGCTGGCGGACAAGGAGGGCTTTGTGGTCCTGCAGGGGGTCCTCTTCGAGTATTTCGGAGAGGAAGAAGACCTGACCCTGCCGGAAACGGTCAGGGTCATCGGAGAGGAGGCCTTTGACGGCTGCCGGGGCCTGGCCTCTGTCCGGATCCCGGAGGGGACCGCGGCGATCGAAAGAAGGGCCTTTGCCTGCTGTGAGAACCTGAAGGGGCTGGACCTGCCCGGGTCCCTGGAAGAGATCGGGGACCTGGCCTTTTACGGATGCGGGTCCCTGAGGGAAGTCCTGCTCCCTTCCGGCCTTGGAAAGATCGGAAACGGGGCCTTCGAAGCCTGTACCCTGCTGGAAAAGATCCGGATGCCGGAGAGCCCGGTCCGGATCGGGGAAGGCGCCTTCAAGGGCTGCCGGAGCCTTTCGGGAGAGGACGGCTTCCTGGTCCTTATGGGCGTCCTCCACGACTATTTCGGCAGTGAGGAGAGGGTCCTGGTCCCGGAAGGAGTGACGGAGATCGGGGACCTGGCCTTTTCTGAAAAGGAAGACCTGAAGGAGGTCATTCTTCCGGACAGCGTGAAGAGGATCGGCAGCGCTGCCTTCAAGGGCTGCAGGGACCTGAAAAGCGTGCGTCTTCCTGAGCGGATGACCGGGATCGGGAGGGAGGCCTTTGCCCGCTGCAGCTCCCTCACGAAGGTCTCCCTTCCCGCGGGGCTCCCGGCCATCGAGGCGGAGACCTTCAGCCAGTGCGGGAGACTGTCTGAGATCCGGATCCCGGAGGGGGTCCGGACCATTGGAGAGAGGGCCTTTTTTGGCTGCCTGGGCCTGCTGGAGGCGGACCTGCCGGAATCTCTCCTTGTCATTGAAAAAGACGCCTTCCGCAGATGCGGCCGTCTTCTGGAGGTCCGTCTTCCGGACTGGGTGGAGAAGGTGGGAGAAAATGCCTTTTACGGCTGCAGGAGGCTGAAGTACTTTGACGTTCCCGCTGGGATCCCGGATTTCCATGGTCCTGTCTGTACGGGATGCCCGGACCTGGAGGATTTCCAGGTCCGGGGAGAGGGAGGCCCTCTGCTGGCGGAAGACGGGGTCCTCTTTGACAGGGACAGAAGGATCCTTCTGGCCTATCCTCCCGGGAGATGGGGATCCTCCTATGAGGTGCCCGGCTGGGTCCGGACCATCGGGAGGGAAGCCTTCTGCGACGCGGGCAGGCTGAAATCCCTGACGCTTCCGGAAGGCCTTGAGAAGATCGAGGACGGCGTCTTCAGGAAATCCGGTCTGACCTTTATACGGCTGCCGGACAGCCTGTCCGGCAGCGGAGGGGGACGGCTGGAGGTCCCCTACGCGGGGAGCCGGGACCCGGACCAGGCCCTTCGGGGGAACAGACCGGTCTATTTCGGGGACCCGTCCGACCTGCCGGAGAATCGAAGGACCCAGGCCTGTCTGGGCTTTATCTACGCCCTGGACCAGGGCTTTTCCGAGATCCTGCCCTGGAAAGAGGCGTATGAGGACCTGATCCGGGAGGAGCCGGCCCCCTTTGTGTCTCTGGCAGAAGAGGACAGGACCGTCCTTCTGGTCCTGGCCGGCCTCTCCCTGTTGCCGGTCCGGGCGGCAGAGGACCTGCTTGAAAAATACGGGGAAGAAGATATGGAAGTCCGGGCCCTCCTTCTCCAGTACCTGAAAGAGTCCGGAGGAAGCCGGGGAGGAGATCTGTCCCTGGACGAGGAGAATGGCTGAAGGAGGCAGGAGAAGAGATGGAGCCTGAGGAAAGAAGGGAAGCCGCCGCCGCGGGCATGGAGATCGAAGACGGCGTCCTGATCAGATATAAGGGGAATGAGCGGACCGTCAGGGTCCCGGACGGAGTCAGGAGGATCGGAGAGCATGCCTTTGCCGCCCGCAGAGGCCTGGAGGAGGTCCTGCTTCCTCCTTCTGTCGCGGAGATCGGCCCCTTTGCCTTCCGGGACTGTGCTTTTCTGAAACGGATCGACCTGCCGGAGGGCCTGGCCGAGATCGGGACCGGGGCCTTTTACGGATGCTGGAGCCTGGCCGGGATCGGGATCCCTGACAGCGTCCGGCATATCCGGGCGGCAGCCTTTCAGTCCTGTCATGGCCTGGTCCGGGTCCGGGTCCCAGGATCCGTCACGGAGCTCGAAAAGGAGGCCTTTTCCTCCTGCCTGGGCCTGGAGGAGGCAGACCTGGAGGAGGGGATCCGGTCCATAGGAGAGGAAGCCTTCTTCGAATGCCCCGCTCTCAAAAGGGTCCGCTTCCCTTCCACCCTCATGAAGCTGGGAGACAGGGCCTTTTCCGGCTGCTGCGAACTGGAAGAGGCGGACCTGCCGGATCATCCCCTGGAGATGGGAAGCCAGACCTTTTTTCACTGCGAAAAGCTCTCCGGCCCGGACGGCCTTCTGGTCCGGGGAGGGGTCCTGATCCAGTACCTGGGGGAGGAAGCGGAAGTCACGCTTCCGGAGGGGATCCGGTCCATAGGCGAGGCGGCTTTCATGGACCGCCCCAGGCTGACCGCGGTCCGGCTTCCGGAAGGGCTTGAGAGGATCGGGGAGAGAGCCTTTTCCGGCTGCGGGAGCCTGAAGGAGATGGAGCTTCCGGAAGGAGTCACAGAGATCGGCGGCCATGCCTTTGCCGGCTGCAGGGGCCTTGCGCGGGTCCTGCTGCCCGAGGGCCTGACCTGTCTGGGAGAGGGGGCCTTTCTGAACTGCCGGAGCCTGGCGGAGGTCCGGCTTCCGGCGTCCCTGGCCCATGTCGGGGAAGGCGCCTTCAGCGGCTGCGGGCGTCTGGCGGAAGGGAAGGACTTTCTGATCCTCCGGGGGGTCCTCTATGACTACCTGGGCAAGGGGGAAAAAGTCTCCGTCCCTTCCGGCGTGAAGGAGATCGGAAGGGGCGCCTTCGCGGGGGCCGGCTATGTGACAGAGGTCTTCCTTCCTGACAGCGTGGACCGGATCGGGAGCGAAGCCTTCGCGGGCTGCTCGGACCTTTCCTCCGTCCGTCTGCCGGAAAGGATGAGCCGGATCGGCAGCGGGGCCTTTGTCGGCTGTTCCTCCCTCCGGGAGATCCGTCTGCCCTCGGGTCTGAAGGAAATAGAAGAGAATACCTTTCGAAGATGCAGGAAGCTGACTGAGATCCGAATCCCGGAAGGCGTTTCGGACATAGGAGACAAGGCCTTCTATTACTGCTCCTGCCTCGAGAAGGCTCTCCTGCCGGAATCCCTGCTTTCCATCGGGCTCCAGGCCTTCCGGTACTGCCGGCGTCTCCGGGAGATCCGGATCCCGGACAGGGTCCGGGACCTGGGACCGGAGGCCTTTTCCAGATGCTCCGGTCTGAAGGAGGCCGAGATCCCTTCCGGCCTCCCGGATCCGGATCCTTACATTTTCAGGGACTGCGGGAGCCTTACGGCCATCCGGGTCCGGGGAGAGGAGGGGCCTCTCATGGATGAGGACGGGGTCCTCTTCGACAGGATGGAAGGGACCCTGCTGGTCTATCCGGCCGGCAGAAAGGAAGCCTCCTACAGGGTGCCCGCCTGGGCCAGGGGCATCCGGGAGGAAGCCTTCCAGAATGCCGGGGATCTCACCTCCCTGGTCCTGCCGGAGGGTCTTGTAAAGATCGGGGACCTTGCCTTCAGGGGGTCCGGGCTTTCCTATGTCCGCCTGCCGGACAGCCTGTCCGGGAGCGGGGGCGGGATCCTCGGCCTTCCTTACGCGGGGAGCGGGGACCCGGAGCAGGCCCTCCGCGGAGACAGGCCCGTCTATTTCGGAGACCCGCGGGACCTGCCGGAGGACAGGCGGAGGGATGCCTGCCTGGGCTTTTTCTATGCCCTGGACCAGGACATCCCTGAGATCCTGCCCTGGAAGGAAGCCTATGCGGCTTTTGTAAGGGAGGATCCCATGCCCTTTGCTTCTCTCGCGGAAGAGGACAGGTCCCTCCTCCTCCACCTGATCAGGATGTCCCTGCTGCCCGAAAAGGCGGCCGTAGACCTTCTGGAGACCTGGGGCCAAAAGAAGGACATCGAGGTCCGGGCGGCCCTGATCGAGTACCTGAAGGGGTCTTCCGGCGGAGGGGCCGGGGACCTGTCCCTGGAGGACCTGTAAGGACCGGGCAGGGCCATGGGCCCTGACGGGAACGGCGCCTGAAAGGAAGAACGGGGCAGGGGAAAGAAGACGATAACAGAAGGAAAGGGGTCGGTGGAGCCAGTGGGAAAGAAGCATGACAGGTCCGCGGACATGGAGATCATGGACGGCGTCCTGATCAGGTACAGGGGGAAGGACCGGGCCATCCGGGTCCCGGACGGGATCCGGAGGATCGGGGAAGGGGCCTTCTTTGACTGCCTCAGCGCGGAGGAGATCTTCCTCCCGGATTCTGTCATGGAGATCCGGGACGAGGCCTTCGCCGGATGCAGCAGCCTGGAATCCATCCGCCTGCCTGAAAAAATGGACTCGATCGGGAGGGAGGCCTTCTCCTCCTGCTATTCCCTGTGGGAGATCCGTCTCCCAGCCGGCCTTTCGGTCCTGAAAGAGGAGACCTTCAGCCAATGCGTGAATCTGTCTGAGATCCGGATCCCGGAGGGCGTTTCGGTCATAGAAGAAAAGGCCTTTCTTTCCTGCCAGGCCCTTAAGAGGGCGGTCCTTCCCGGATCCCTCCGGTCCATCGGGAAGGAGGCTTTCCGAGGGTGCGTGAGCCTTCAGGAGATCCGGATCCCGGACAGGGTCCGGAGGATCGGGGACTGGGCATTTTATGGATGTGAGGAACTGGTAAGAGCGGAGCTTCCTTCCCGAATGGATGACCTGAGCCTGTACGCCTTCAGGAGGTGCTTCCGTCTGAAGGCCTTTCAGGTCCGGGGAAGCGAGGGTCCCCTTATGGAGGAGGACGGGATCCTTTATGACAGGGACAAAAAGGCCCTCCTGATCTATCCCTACGGCAGGAAGGAGGACCCCTACAGGGTGCCTGCCTGGATCAGGACCATCGATGTCCAGTCCTTGTATCCGGATATCGGAAGGCTGGGATGGAAGCGGCCGGTCTTCCGGACCGTGATCCTGCCGGAAGGCCTGGAAAGGATCGGGGACGGCTTCTATGGGGAGGAAACTGCCGGACGATCGATCCCCTACGGGATCGAATATATGCGGCTGCCGGACAGTCTTTCTGGAAGCGGGGGCGGGTCTCTCTGCGTGACCTATACAGGAAGCAGCGACCCGGAACAGGCCGTCCGGGGAGACAGGCCTGTCTATTTCGGGGACCCGCATGACCTGCCGGAAAGCAGACGGACCAAAGCCTGCCTGGGCTTTTTCTACGCCCTGGACGAGGACATCCCTGAGATCCTTCCCTGGAGGAAAGCCTATGAGGCCTTCATGAGAGAGGATCCTCTGCCCCTGGTCAGGCTCGCGGGGGAGGACAGGTCCCTCCTTTTCCATCTGATCAGGATGTCCCTGCTGCCGGAAGAGGGGGCCAGGGAGCTCCTGGAGACCTGGGGCAAAAAGGAGGACATCGAGGTCCGGGCGGTCCTGATCGAATACCTGAAACGGTTCGCGGGAGGATCCGGGGCCCTGTCCCTGGAGGACCTGTAAGGGACCTTTCGGGAAAGGCGGCAGTACCTGAAGGAAAGGAAACGGTGGAGCAGATGGGGAAAGCAGAGGACAGGCCCGCGGATATGGAGATCAGGGACGGAGTCCTGAAACGGTACAGGGGAAAGGACCGGAAGGTCCTGGTCCCGGACGGAGTATGGAGGATCGGAGAGAGCGCCTTTGAAGGCTGCAGAGGCCTTGAAGAGGTCAGGATCCCGGATCCTGTCACAGAGATCGGGGAGGAAGCCTTCTCCGGATGCTCTGACCTGGTCTCCATCCGTCTTCCGGCCGGTCTTTCAGCCGTGGAAGAATTGACATTCAGCGGATGTCAGAAGCTGCCTGAGATCCGGATCCCGGACAGGGTCCGGAGGATCGGGGCCCTGGCCTTCAGAGGCTGTCAGGAAATGGCGACGGTCTCTCTGCCGTCCGGGATCTCTGACATGGATCCCTGCGCCTTCAAGGAATGTCCCCGCCTGGAGGCCTTCCATGTCCGGGGAGAGGAGGGACCTCTCATGGAGGAGGACGGGGTCCTTTTTGACAGGGACAGAAAGACCCTGCTGGTCTATCCCTGCGGCAGGAACAGAGTTTCCTACAGGGTGCCTGCCTGGGTCAGGACCATCGAGATCCAGGCCTTTTATCCTGACTGCCGTGTAGAGAACTACTGGAACCACCGGATCCTCCAGTCCGTGATCCTGCCGGAAGGCCTTGAGAAAATCGAAGACGCCTTCCGCGAGGAGCCGGCCTCCCCCCTGCCTGCTACGCACGGGATCGACTATATGCGGCTGCCGGACAGCCTTTCGGGGACCGGAGGCGGACCGGTCTCCGTCAACTATACGGGGAGCAGGGACCCGGAGCAGGCCTTCCGGGGAAATACGCCTGTCTATTTCGGGGACCTGTATGATCTTCCGGAAGACAGGCGGAAGGACGCCTGCCGGGGATTTTTCTATGCGCTCGGGCACGGCATCACGGAAATCCTTCCCTGGAAGGCCTCCTATGAGGACTATGCCCGGAAGGACCCCGGGGGCCTTCTGTGGGGGGCGGAATATTCCAGGACCATCCTTCTGTTCCTGGCGGACTTATCCCTGCTGCCGGAACAGAAGGCCAGGGACCTGCTGATGATCTATCAGAGGAAAAGGGATATCGAGGTCCAGGCGGTCCTTCTCCAGTACCTGAAGCGGTATTCCGATGAGGGGGCAGGCGACCTGTCCGTCTAGGAGGCGGACGCGCCGGTGCCCCGGAGAAGGAGGGGGAGGGGCCGGCAGGGCGGAACTTTCCCGACAGGATTGATTATGGGATCCTTTTGGAGTATGATAGTTAGCAGTTACTAATGGAAACATTTCGCCCATCATACAGCGGGACCGGAGATGGACGGCTGTGTGATGGGCTTACCTTTTAAATGCGGGTTAGCCGTTGCTAATGTTAATGCCTGCCCGGAAGATCTGTACGAGGACAGGCTCCTGCGCGCGGGCGGAGAAAGGAGATCCATACGCTGTGAATCAGGCAGAGAAACTTCTGAGAAAGAAGGCTGTGTATAAGGCCGGGATGGACAAGGTCATGCCGGAAGACCAGAGCGCGGACATCTGGAAAGAGGCGGCCGTCAGGCTGGGCTCCATCCTGGACCGGTATGGTCCCCTGCCCCGGGGCCTGCGGATGCACACGGAGATCATTTTTCCTGCCGCGGCCGTCTATCTGGCGGCAGGGGATGCCATCGGCAGGGAGAAGGCCTTCCGCATCATAGAGGATGCCGCCGTATCCGGCTGTGAAGGCATCGCGGAAAAGCTCCGGAGGCTGATGAAGGTGCCGGGCATGCGGAGCCTCTTCCTGTCGGCCTGGGACCCCATGACCAAAAAGCTGTTCGGGCCCGGAAACGGCTTCCGGAACAGGTTCTATCCCAGGAAAAAGGGCGAATACCGGATGGACGTTCTGGCCTGTCCCTACGCCAGATACTTTACAGAGCTTGGCTGTCCGGAACTGACCGGGATCTTCTGCGAGAATGATGAGAGGACCTATGGGAATCTCCCGGGACTTATCTTTGAGCGGACAGGGACGATCGGAAAGGGAGCGTCCTGCTGTGATTTCCGCGTCAGGAAGGGCTGAAGGGAGAAAAGGCTGAAGAATGGAAAGGGGGCTGGCCCTGTATGAGAATCTATGAGTTTGGCAGGGGAAATCCGGACAGGATCCTTCTGCTCCACCCTTCCCTTGTGACTTGGGACTACTTTGAAGCAGTCATCCCGCTCCTGGAAAAAAAGGTCCATCTGCTGGTCCCGGCCCTGCCGGGGTATGACCTGGAGGACGATTCGGAGTTCCGGTCGGTGGAGGAGACCGCGTCCCAGCTGGCGGACGCCCTTGTGGAAAAAGGGATCCGGGAGGTAAAGACGATCTATGGCTGCTCCATGGGCGGGAGCATCGTCCTCAGGATGGCGGCCGACGGAAGGCTGAAGGCGGAGAACTATGTGCTGGACGGAGGGATCACCCCCTATCAGCTGCCCTGGATCCTGACCCGGTTCATTGCCCTGCGGGATTTCGGAATGATGGCCCTCGGAAAGCTGGGAGGGGAAAAGCTGATCGTGAAGGCCTTCAGCTCCACGCAGTACAGCGAGGAGGACCTGAAGTACGTGGCCCGGATTTTCCGTCACTGCACCTGCAGAACCCTCTGGAACACCTTCGATTCCTGCAACAACTACCGGATGCCGAAGGGACCCATGCGCTTTTCCGGAAGGGTCTTTTACTGGTACGCGGAAAAAGAGCGCGGGGCCAGAGACTGGGACCTGAAATACATGAAAAAGCGGATCCCCGGCACGGTCTTCAGGCGCTTTAAGGGAATGGACCACGGGGATATGGCCCTGTTCGATCCTGAGCGGATGGCCGGGGAGCTTCTTAAGCTGTGAAAGGGGAGGACTATGAAGGTACTGATCTATGGGGCAGGCGTGATCGGCGGACAGCTTGCGCACACGCTTTTGGCCTGCGGCAATGAGGTGACGGTGATCGCCCGGGGAGAGTGGGCAGAGACCCTCCGGACAAAAGGACTCAGGATCCGCCATTACATCCAGCGGAAGGATACCACCGATCATCCCCGCGTCCTGGAAGCCCCGGATGAGGAGCGGTATGACATTGTGTTCGCGGTCATGCAGTACAGGCAGATGGAAAAGATCCTGCCGGACCTCGCCCGGGTCAACAGCCCGGTCGTGGTCCTGACCGGGAACAACCTGTCGGCTTCCGAGATGGAGGCGAAGATCCTGGAAAACAGCCCCGCGCCGAAGACGGTGCTCTTCGGGTTCGGCTCGACTGCCGGGACCAGAGAGAACGGCAGGCTCACCGCCGTCCATACAGGGGACGGGCGGCTGACGGTCGGAAAAGCGAAGGAAGAGGCGCCGGATCCGGTGAAGACCATCCTGCGGCAGGTCTTCTCGGGCAGCAGGCTGTCTCTGGTATTCTGCGACAATATGGACGCCTGGCTCAAGTACCACGCGGCCTTTATCCTTCCGGTCGTATATCTTTCCTACAAAAGGGGCTGCGATCTGAAGAAGTCCACCCGGGCCGAACGCAGGCTCCTGCTTGCCGCGGCCGGGGACGCCTACCATCTGCTCATGGCCCTGGGATATCCCGTCCGCCCTAAGGGGGATGAAAAATCCCTGGAGCCGGGCCCCCTGAACGCCATGGTCAGGCTGATCATCTACTGGATGACGAGGACCAGGCTCGGCGCCCTCTGCACGACAGAGCACTGCCGGCACGCTCCGGGAGAAATGGAAGACCTGGATCAGGCCTTCCTGGCGATCCGGGCAAAGAAGCCCGATCTTCCCATGTCGGAGTTCGAACGCTTAAGGGCCATGATGCCCTCCTGGGACCGGATCCGGGATACCTGCGCGGGAGGGCCCGGGCGGGGAGAATGAGGAATCTGCCGCGGGCAGAAAGGCCCCCGGAAAGGATATTCGATACGGGAGACCTGCGATGGAAAGAAAAAAAGCGGGGATACGAAGATGACCAGAATGAAGCATGTGCCTCTAAAGGATCTGCCCTACTGCTGGCCGGTCAGGAAATGGCTCATGGAAAGATACGGGAAAGAAGCAGGACGGATCTGGAAGGAAACGGTCCGGAACTATAACACCTATCTGCGGGATCTCCCGTACTACGGAGGAAAGAAGAACGGCCATGCCAGGGCGATCTACGGAGGGCTTCTGATCTTTGCCCTTTATCCGGCCCTGCCGGATCAGCCGCCGATCGCTGACCTGCAGGGATTCGTGAACAGCCTGTTCATGGGGCCCTTTACCAGGCTGGGGAAGATCTTCGACCTGAACCGGCCTTTGGATATGCGGCTGATCGACAGGGTCTTCCGCGCGTCAGGAAGCCGGGACAGGAGGGATATCCGGAAGTATCCGGACGGCTTCGTCAACGTGGACGAGCCCTATGACAGGGACCATCAGGCTGCCCGCTATCATTTTACCCAGTGCCCGAACGCGGAGTTCGCCAGGAGCCATGACCTGCTTCATGTGCTGCCGCTCCTGTGCAACGCCGACTTCTTCGGGATCGGGGAGATCCACGGTCAGCTGATCCGGCAGGGTACCTGCGGCAATAGTGACAGATGCGATTATATGGTCGTCGGCAGCAGGAACGCGGCGGCTGCGGACTATGAGACAGTCACGGATGAAAAGGGATTTCTCGTCAGCAGAAAGAAAGACCGGAAGACTTCTGCTGAAGAAGGGAGGCAATGACATGCATATCGGGGTCATTCTGATCGAAATGGCCGTCTTCGCGGCGATCTTCACAGCCATCGTTTTGATCGCTTACGGCGGAGACAGGAAGTACAGCGCGGAGGCGATCCATAATTACCCGCCTGACATCCAGGAGGAATACTTTAAGACCCATGAGAGGATGGACGTCAGCTACCGGTCCAAAAATGTGATCCTGGCCAAAGGCACGGGCATCCTGATCTTTACAGGCATCCTCCTGGCCTGCGCCCTTGCCGCCGGAGCGGAGACCTTCCTTCAGGGCTTCCTGCTTGCCTTCGTCCTTATGATCTGGATCGGCCTCTATGACACCTGCTTTCTTGACTGGGTCCTGTTCGCCAACCTGCCCATGTTCCGCCTGGAAGGGACCGAGCACATGGACGAGGCCTATCATCAGAAGTGGTTCCACGCCAAAGGGATGCTCTTTCCCGGGATCCTCTTTGCCCTGATCCCTGCCCTGCTGGTGGGCTGGCTGGTGGCCCTGATCCGATGAGAACACCGGCAGAAGAGGGGGGGAGAAGATGAAATTCTTTGAACTTGGCAGGGAGAACCGGGAACTGATGGTCCTGCTGCACGGAGGCGGGACGAGCTATCTGGGCGTTCTCCCCACCGCGGAGATGATCGCGGAGCGCTATCATGTGGTCCTGCTCGCCTACGACGGCTTCAATCCCTCCGAACCGGAGACGGAGTTCCGGTCCCTGGCCTATGAGGCCAAAAGCCTGGAAGACTACCTCATCGAACACTACGGCGGGAAGGTGGATATTCTCTACGGGCTCTCCTACGGCTGCCGCACCCTGATGCAGGTGCTGGAGGATGACCGGCTGGAGGTCACCACGACCATCGCCGACGGAATGCCGCTGAAGGATTATCCGGATATCAGAAACGATGTACTGAAGGAGATCTGGCTGTTCTTCTTTACCGGGGCCTTCTTTGTCATCATGGGCAGGGCAGGGAAGCTGCGGAAGAGGTTCCTGGCAAAGATCACGGGGCGGAGCCTTCAGGAAGCGGACAGGATCCTTTATACCAGAGCCAGCTGGAAAAGCTGGAAGAACCAGGACAGGTGCCTGATCGGCAAAAAGACGGACTACAGTGTCTTCCGGAATACAGATATGCATATCTGGTACGGCGTCAAAGGGACCGTGGACAAAAAGCTTTCGGCCGGCCTGGAGGACCTGAAGGCAAAGGGCTATCCCTTCACCGTCAGGATCTTTGAGGACATGGGACATGGAGGCCTGATCGGGGAAAACACAGACCGGTTCATCAAAGAGGTGGAAAAGGCGCACAGGCCGGCGGTCAGAGGGGAATCCTGATCCCGGGCGGCCGGGCCTTTCTGTGCCTGGTCCGCGAAGCCCATGAAAACCGCATAGAGCATGAAGGAGCTTCCGAAGTCCCGCTGAACAC
>CAMOUD010000052.1 GCA_946626215.1 uncultured Lachnospiraceae bacterium | reverse complement strand
CAGGCGGCTGTCCGGGACCTGAGGTCCGGACAGCCGCCCTTTCTGTTTCTGTTCATGTTATAAATGCCTGCTCCTACTCAAGGCCCATGGCCTCATCGGAGATGTTCCTTCTGACAGCGAAAAGACCGTCGTAGGTATTGAATTCCACGGAATCCACGACCCTGGAATGGGCAGGGTCATAGACCACGAAGTTCAGGCCGATCCGCTGGACCGCGTATTCGATGCCGTCGATCTTGATGGAGCAGGTCAGGTAGCGGCCCGCGCCTCCTCCGGCCCCGGAGAGGCCTCCCTGGCTGATCACGCTGTAGGAGCGGCCGTCGGGCAGGGTGCCCGCGGTGGAGATCTCCTCCTCCGACAGGTCCTCGTTCACGCCGTCCGGACTGACGACCCCATAGTAGGACCAGCGGTAGTGGCCGGAGATGTTCCGGGTCAGGCCGATCCTGTGAAGGCCTTCCAGGAGCATGTCGTCCAGCATCCTGGTCCCGTCGTCCCGGATGGCGACCAGGATGACGTACTGGGGGTTCCTGGCCAGCTGGCCCAGGTAGGAATAGATATTGTCGGTCTTCAGGGTCAGGTCGCCCGTCAGCTCGCCGGCCCGGTACCGGGTGCCTGTCTTCCCCACGATGACCGCCCTGAGAGAGCAGCAGCGGATATTCAGGTCCCCGATGGGCACGGTCAGGTGCCAGGATCCGTCCTCTGAAGGCTCCATGGCCAGGGTCCTTACCTGATCCGGATGGTCATAGTCCAGGATCTCCAGCTCCGCCCCGGCTATGGACTCATAGATGTTCTCCACCTCTGTGAAGCCCACCTCCATGGTCCCGGCCGCTTCGTCGATCCCGGAAACGGTGACCCTGCAGTCGGGAGAAAGGCCCAGGGCGTTCTGAAGGTCCTCGTCATAAATATCGATATCCGCCAGGTCCTCCATAAAGGAGGATCTTTTTGTCAGCTCCTCTGAAAGGGTCTCAAAGCCGTATTCCTCCGTCAGGGTATCCCGGCCGGAGAAAAGGTCTGTGCCAAGGCCCAGCCTGTCTCCCTCGATGGAGCAGCCAAGGGCGGCCAGGGTGGTGGGGAAGTTGTCCAGGGTCGTATACTGGCGGAACCGGTCGGGATCGGCCGGAGAGGCCGCCGCGTTGATGTAGCAGGTATAGGTCCTGCGGTCAAAGGAGTCGTCGACCTCCCGGCAGAAATCCGAGTCCATGGTCAGGTGGTCGCCGGAGATCACGATGGTGGTGTTCTCATAGAAGTCCTGGTCCTTGATCCAGTCCACGAACTCCGCCACCTGGCGGCTGGAGCAGGCCATGACATTGGCATAGGAGCTGTGGAAATCCTTCCGGCAGAGCCGGCAGGTATAGCCGTCCTCAAAGTGGGTGTCCACCGTCAGCAGGGTAAAGTTGAAGGGCTGGTCGGAGGCCGCCGCCTCTGTCAGCTGTTTTCTGGCGTTCTCAAAGAGCTTTTCATCCTCATAGCCCCAGAAGACATAATAATCCTCGGGGATCAGGCCCTCTTCCACTGCCCGGGTATAGTCCTCGATCTCAAAGCTGCCGTGGTCCGTGAAGTAGAGCTCCCTGCCTCCGAAGACCGCCTTGGAACCCAGCAGGAAGATCTGGCGGTAGCCCTCCTCCTCCAGGATATCCCCCAGGGCTGTCACACCGGAGAAGAAGGAGTCCTGGGTATTCATCTTGTTGAAGGATCCCCGCTCGTCGGTAAAGGCGTCCGACAGGTCCACCTTGAGGGGCAGGCCCGTGGACTGGCCGAAGATGGCCGCCATGGTATAGGTGGTGCCGGGCAGGACCAGGCCACCGTCCAGCTGGTCCGTGAAGCCGGAAAAGTCCTCGTTTTCCCGGGCCAGGTCTGTCAGCTCGGGGATCACGTTCTCCGGAAAGGCCCCTCCGGAGGCCTGGTCGGCAAAGGTGGTCTCCATGGATTCCAGATAGATATAGATCAGGTTCCTCTTCTTTTCAGGGAAGGTGATCTCTGTAACGGCAGGATCGGCGTAGTGGTCCTCTATGAAGGAGGAATCCTCCATTTCGCTCCGGATATAGCCGTATACGTCCAGGGCGGACCCGGCGTAGATGCCCGTGGCCAGGGTCAGGACCAGGCCCAGGGCCAGGCCCGAGGCCGCCACCTTCCTCCTGGCCCGTCCCGCCCGGGAAAGGATCAGGACAAAGAGGGCCAGGACCGCCGCGGTGGGGACCAGAGTGGCCAGAAAGCCGGACCGGATCATGCCGCCGCCCGTTCCCTCCACCGGGGCCCGGAGGTGATAGATGATCTCATCCATCCGAAGGCCCGTCCAGGTCGTGAAGACCCAGCGGGCCAGGGCCGTCAGCAGAACGCCCAGGGCCAGAAGGAGTATGGCGGCTCCTGACAGGAGGATCCCGCATTTTTTATTCTTGTTTGTTCGCATTTTGTTCCTCAAAGCAGACTCCCTGTCCGCACAGGCGGACGGCAATCATTGTATAGGAAAAATGGCCAAATGGCAAATCCCTCCGGACCAAATAAAGAGGAGGAGCCCTCCAAAAAGCTCCTCCTCTCCTGTATGATCCCGGTCCCGGTCTGTCAGGCTCATTCTCCCGGGGCCGCCTCAGGCACGGGAAGGACCGGCGCGGCTTCCCCGGCCGCCGCGGGATCCTGACCGGCTTGTGCCGCTTCCGTTTCCGCCGGCTCAGCTTCCGCTGCTTCCGTTGCTTCCGCTTCTTCCGCTTCCACTGCCGCGGCTTCCGCCGCTTCCGTTTCCTCTGAAAGGGCTGTCTCCGGGGCCTCTCCTGTCTCTGCCTCCTCTTCCGGGACTGCCTCGGTCTCCTCGGTCTCCGCGGGCTCCGCGGCAGGGACCAGGTCCGCTTCCGCTCCCGGAGCCGTATCTTCCGTCTCCGCGTCAGCGGCGTCCGGGACTGCCCCGGTCTCTGCTTCTTCTGCCTGCTCCGGGACCTCCTCCCTGGCAAGGCTGCCGGCCATGCCGTCCGCCTCCAGGGCAGCCGCCGTCAGGGCGGGGGCTTCCTTTCGTTCATACAGGGACGCGTCCATGCCCTGGGCCGTCAGGATGGCGGCAAAGTTGGTCCCGCCGTTGGTCGTAAGGGAGACCTCCGGGGCATAGCCGCCGTGGCTCTCCAGATAGTCGCTGTACCAGCTCATGAGGGTCTTGGCGTAGCCGTTGCTGTTGACCGTCCAGATGCTCAGGAAGAGCCCGCCGTCCATGACCTGGTCAAAGAGCTGCCTGGTCCAGCCGGACTGGTTCGCGCTGATGCCGATGGACCTGCCGGTCCTGGCAGCGGCCTCCATGGCCGTCTGGATGACCGACTCGGAGATCTGCTCTGTCAGGACCGCGATCCTGGACCTCATGTCGGCGATCTGGTTCATCCTTTCCAGGTTGGTGTGGTAGTCCCAGGTCAGCCAGGTGATGTTCTCCGGGCTCCCGGTCTCCAGGACCATCTGGTTCAGCAGGGCCAGCCTGGCCTCGTCATATTCCTCCTTGAGCTCCAGGAAGGACAGGATGTCCTCCTCGGTGGCGTAGGAAAGGAATTCCTCCAGGTCCGCGATCTCCTCGTTCTCATAGTACTCATTGGAATCCGCATAGTCATAGGACCTTGCCTCCTCCAGGGTCATCTCCTCTATGAGGCCGGTCCCGCTGGAAACCCTGTCTATGGAAGGATCATGGAGAAGGACCGGCACCCCGTCCGAGGTGAAGCGGATGTCGGTCTCCACCGCCCTGTAGCCCTGGGCGACAGCGTTTCGGAAGGCCGTCATCGTGTTCTCCGGCCCGTAATAGGCCCCGCCCCTGTGGGCGACCTCAAAGAGGCTGTAGTCAGCGGGATCCAGCCGGGATACCTGCAGCTTTCCGGCCATGGTCTTTCCCTGGCTGGAGGAAGCCAGCGCGGTCTGGAAGCCCGTTCCCGAGAAGGAACCGGTCCCGGACATATCCCCGTTGTCCGCCTTCCGGATGCTGATCCTGGCAAAGATATCCCTGGTGGTGGTGATCCCCCTTGTATAGGGACCGAAGTCCCGGATCCGGATCATGTCATGGATCTGAAGCTCATACCCGTTTCCGACCGTCAGGATGGTCCCGGCCGGTATGTAGACCAGGTCCTTCGTCTCAGCGGCCTGGGTGCCCGGGGTCCAGGCTGACTGCCTGCGGGCGGCGGTCAGGCTGACCACATCGCAGGCGTAGGCGCCTGTCTGGTCCAGGTACCGGGTCCCCATGATGGAATTGGTGACCAGGGCGCAGGAGGTATCGAAGTAGTACTCTTTTCCCTCAATGGTCTGCCAGCCTATGGCAGGCGTCCCCTGGTAATGGGAAAGGAGGGTGCCGGTCCCGTCCTCCTCATAGAAGTAATAGGTCTTCCCCTCAATGGTCTGCCAGCCCGTGGCCATGGCGCCTGTCAGCTTCCCCTGGGCCTCGGCCTCAGAGGCGTTCAGGAAATAGTAAGTCCTGCCCGACAGGGACTCCCAGCCCATGGCCAGGGCTCCCTTATAATGGAAGCTCTTGTGGGAGGGCATGTCAGACCCGTAAAAGTAATATCTGGCCCCGCCGATGGTCTGCCAGCCCGTGGCCATGGCGCCCGTCTTTTTTCCCTGGGCCTTGGCCTGGGACGCGTTCAGGAAGTAATAGGACCTTCCGGACAGGGACTCCCAGCCGATGGCCGCGGCTCCCTTCTTATGGCCCGCCTTATGGGCCGTATTGGTGGATCCGTAGAAGTAATAGCGGAGGCCGCCCACTGTCTGCCAGCCCGTGGCCATCTCTCCCAGGACATGGCCCTTGGCGTCCGGGTAGAAATAGTAGACCAGGCCTCCGATGGTCTTCAGGCCGGTCTGCCTGGCCCCGCTGCCGTCGGCATAGAAGGTCTTGCCGGAGATGGTATGCCAGCCTGTGCTGATCACGCCCTTGGAGCTGGCGTAGTAGGTCTTGCCGGACACCTTGAAGGTCCCCTTCTGGACCACGCCGGACCCGTTGGCGTAATATCTTTTCCCGCTGACGGTGAAAAAGCCGGTCCGCCTGACGCCGTTGCTGCCCAGATAGTAGAGCTTTCCGGACAGGGTCAGCCAGTTCTTCTGGATCTTGCCCTTTTTATAATAGTAGTATTTTCCGCTCTTTTTCTTCCAGCCCGTGTATTTGGACGCCGCCTGGGCCGTGACCGTGACGGCGGGCATGCGGTCTGTCAGGACCGGGGCGCCGCAGAGGCAGAGCAGGATGAACAGGCAGACAAGCCTTCGTTTCAGATTCAAAAATGACATGAAGAGACCTCTGAAAGAGAAATGAACACGCAAATAAGAATGTCGGGGCCCTCTGGGCTCTGACATCCTCCGCGCATGGTGACTGAAACTGAATCAACCCATATTATAGGGGGCCGGCCCCGTAAAGGCAAACGAAAACAACGTGTTTTTGAACAACATTGTTTGAATTTACGTATTTCTTTGTATTTTTCCGAAAACAAAAAGAGGGCCGGACAGATTTCTCCATCCGGCGCCATTCCTGTCCGTGTTTTCTCCCCGCATTCCTTCCCGCGGGGGATCCTGATCACAGACCCGGTCCCTTCAGGCCTTCCCGGCCCTTTCATAGGCCTTCCGGCATTCCTCGATGATCCGCAGGGCCTCTTCCTCTCCGTGATAGTCTCCCACCTGGACCTCGATCCCCTGGAGGACCTTGTAGTTCTCAAAGAAGTTCCGGATCTCCTCCAGTTCGAAGTCCGGCAGGTCGGACAGCTTCTGCACGTTCTCATAGCGGGGATCGCAGGCCACCACGGAGATCAGCTTATAGTCCTTCTGGCCTCCGTCGATCATCTCCAGATAGCCCAGGACCCTGGCCGGCACGATGCAGCCCGGAAAGGTGGGGTCCTTGCAGACCACCAGGATATCCAGAGGGTCCCCGTCGGGCGCCAGAGTATTCTCCAGGATCCCGTATTCCGTGGGATAGATCATGGCGGAATAGAGGACCCGGTCCAGACGGATCCGGCCGGTCTCATGGTCCACCTCATATTTGTTCCTGGAATTTAATGGGATCTCGATCAGGGCTTCTACCACGTTCCTGCTGCGCATGCCTGTACCTCCTTGCAGATGTTTCAGAGCCCTACTATACCACGAGGAAGGGCAGGCCGGCAAATCCGGAAGGGCATGGTTTCCGGCCCCTTTTACTTGACGACCCCTCCATGCAGGGGATATGCTTTTAGCAGCAGCAAAGAAACCGGTCCCGGGCCGGTCTCAAATCAAACAGAAGAAAAGAAAGGCGCAACCATGAAGAAAACAGCTATCCTGTGCTGCCTGATCCTGGCCATGACCATGGTCCTGACCGGCTGCAGCAGCAACTTTACCTTTACCTCCGTTTTTGGCAAGACCACCATTGAGATCAAGGACGACGAAGGCGGAAAAGACGCGGAGTCCGATTACTTCAGCGTCGGCAAGGGCAAGGTCCTGGTCGTGGAATCCTCTCTGGAGGAAGGGCAGGCCCAAATCGATTTTGTGGAAGCTGAGGTCTATGCGCATGAAAATGACGACCCCGCTGATGTCATCCTCGGCGATACGGTCGAGACCATCACCGTGGGCCCCGGCGACAGGCAGACAGTCAGCCTTGAGAAAGGCGACTATGTCATGCATGTGACCGCCATCGGCAAGACCAGCGGCAAGATCCAGGTCACAGAGGAAAATCAGTGACCTGACCGGCAGAAACGGAGCCCGGTTCGGCCCGAAGAGTCCCGAAAAGGAAAGGACCCGAAGAGGGGCGGCACTTTGACAGTGCCGCCCCTCTTTTCAGGTCCTTTTATGCAGCGGACAGGTCTGATCAGGCCTGTCAGTCCTCCGTGACCGGCAGCCACTCGAAGACCATATCCTCGCCGGACTCGGACTGGTCCTCATGCCAGGTAAAGCTCGAGCCTCCGTCGAAGACAATGGTGCCGGTCCCGTCTTCATACTCCTGCTCCTGGCTGGCGATCTCGCCGTTCTCGTCATAGGTGATGATGGACTTGCCGGCCCCGGAATACTCGATGGTCAGGGTTTCCGTATCCAGACGGCCCACGATGTCCCAGTGGGCCAGCTCGGAGACGCTCCCGCCCCAGTCGATGGTGATCCAGGCTTCATCCTGTCCGAAGCACTCGACCTTGGCATGCGCCCGGTCGCACTGGTACTCGCCGATGAAATTCATCACGGGATTCTGCCAGCCCTCATCTTCTTCAAATACGGCCGCGAAATCCGCGGTCTCATCCAGAGACAGGGTGATCTGGGCGTCCGTGGAGAAATCCTCCCCGTCCTTTGTCCACTTCACGAACACATTGCCGGCATCCGGCCAGGCGACAAGGGTATAGGTGGCGGGCTCTGCCAGGTTGATCTGGGCAGACTGGTAGGGATACTCAGGATCGATCTCCGGAGCCTCTTCTCCCTCCGCGTAGGCAATGTTCCCCATGCCTTCCGTATGGATGGACACAAAGATCGTGGCTTCCTCCATTTCCATGACGGTGAAGTGGTAGGTCTCGCCGCCCTCGACCTCCAGGACCAGGCCGTCCTCTCCTTCTTCGGAGACCGTGACGGTCAGGGCGTCCTGGCTGCCGGAAGGATCCAGGGTCCCGTGCAGGGCGCCGCCCTCCTCGGAAAGGGTGCCTCCCCAGGAATCCTCCATGAAGTCCTCTCCCAGCATGGCGCCTACGTACCAGCCGGGCTCATCGATGTCCTCCATATAGATGATGGAGAGCATGTTCTCGTTCTCATCCTGGAAGTAGCCCTCCCGGGTCCATCCGGATCCCTCACCGGCATCGGCTGCTGCCGGCTGCGCGGCTCCGCCTCCGCAGGCCGCCAGGGAAAGGACCAGAACGGAGGATACAAACAGGCCGATCCATTTTCTGATTTTCATATTCTTTCCTCCTGATAATCGCAAAAACAAAGGGTGTCCATCCAGCGTAAGCGCTGCCTCTCTATGATTATACTCTTTATCGCCCGGAAAGGGATGTTTTTACGGCACCTTCCTGATAAATCGTCTCGAAGGCGTCCCGCATGGAAACGGTCTCAAAGCCCAGGTCCCGGCAGGTCTTTTCAAAGTCCGCCGCCTCTTCCGGATCTCCGTAGTCCCGGTCCGTATCGTCGCACAGGAGCATGTAGGCCCTCCCGCCGTGCTGGAGAGCGTACTGGGCCATGGAAACATCCCCGGAGCTGTTGCCGAACACCAGAAGGGGCGGCTGGCCGATCTCATCCACGATGGTCACGACCTTGTTCATCCGCTGGTTCTTCTGGGCCAGGTCCCCTTCCAGAAGGACCCGGTCTTCCGGTCCATAGGTATATTTCCTGCCCTCACTGTCTCCCTGTCCGGAGGCCGTCAGGGTAAAGGTAGACCCGATCACGCGGTCGGGAGGGATCCATTCTCCCAGCCTGTCGGCGATCAGGACCCGGGCCAGGGTCCGCTCGGCCCCGCTGCTGATGAAAATGGTAAAGCCGTGCCCGTCCAGGTACTCGACCAGACTGACCATGGGCACATAGAAGCCCTCTCCGTAGGTCATGCCCTCAAAGCCCGCGGCGGGCTCATCCATGAAGGCCCGGACATAGGCCTGATAGTCCTCCAGGGCAAAGCCCTGAAAAGCCTCCGCTGCCATCTGGGCGGAGGACCTGGGAGAATCGGGCTCCGGCTCCCCCTTCAGGAGGGCCTCTTCCGCCGACCGGGCCCAGGCCCGGTCCTCCGGGGCCGCCTCATAGGCCTCGTCATGGAGGAGCCTGTGGAGAAGGAGGCTCTCGTCGAAATAGGTGGGAAAGCGCTCCCCGTAAAGGGTCCCGTCCATGTCAAAGACCGCGATGCGGCGTTCCGGAGGCACATAGTCCTCCGACTTCTCATCCGTGACTGCGGACACATAGGAGACAATGGACGCCATTTCCGGGGAGTCCTCTCTCCAGCCGGCGATCCTGTCCGCCTTTTTCCCCGAGCAGGCGGAAAGGACCAGGATAAGGACCAGGCAGAGCAGGATCCCATATTCCTTTCTTTTCATGACGCCTCCCTTCTTCCCTCTTCTCCAAAAGAGGCCCGGATGCTCCTGTCCGCCGTCCGGATGACAAGGGGATAGAGGGCGACGCTGTAGAGCACGATCAGGAAGCTCTCCGCGAAGTGGCCCCAGTGACTGCCCAGGAGTCCGTCCAGAGGGTCTCCCAGGAACCGGATCATCAGATAGAGAGGGACCAGCCCCGCCAGGGAGACCAGAAGGGACTTGCCCCGGATCCCGGTGGGCCGGAACCGGATCCAGGTCTTTTCGATCCAGCGGGCCGGGGGAAAGGCGATCAGGAGACAGATGTCCCCGTAGCCGTCATTCATCATCCTCTGGGGGTCAACCAGGAGCTTGCCGTCCACGTAGTCCATGGGATAGGGCTTGAAGGTGATATAGAGGATGCCCAGCCAGCCGGCCAGGAAGCTGAGGGCCAGGAAAAGATCCTCCTTTTCCGGATGGGCTTCCAGGTACGTGAACAGCTTAGAAGCCGCGAAGAGAGCCAGGACCGATTCCAGAAGGGCTGCCAGCACGTCCTGGGGCGTGTGGACGCCCAGATAGTTCCGGGAAAAACCGGTGAGCAGGATCAGGAAGACCAGGATCCCGGAAAGGGCCTTTTTCCGGTCCCAGGCCGCGGCAGCCAGTCCCCCGTAGATCGGGCCGGCCGTAGCCGTATGCCCGCTGGGGAAGGAATAGCCCGTGGCGGTCCGGATGGCGTCCCCCGCGGGCAGGACCCGGGGGTCCCTGATCCAGGGCCGGTAAACGCAGGCCGTCAGCTTGACCAAGGCGTTGACGCCGCAGCACAGGTAATAGGATACCAGGGTATAGAGGCCCTTTTTCTTATCCACCGCCCAGTAGACAAAGACCGGGATCATGATCAGATAGGTGACGCTGAAAAGTGAGAGCTGCTCCATAAAAGGGGTCAGGGCATCCTGAATGCTTTCCCTGAAGCGCTGGAGCAGGAGAAGATATTCTATGTCCATCGGTCGTTTCTCCATCGTCATGGATTTTTCAGTATGTCTGCCCGGATGTTCCCGGAAACAGACATCAGGTATCGCTGTTCTCCCGCCTGGCGGCCAGCATCTTCTGGAAGGAGATGACGATGGCGACCACGACCTTCTCATGCCGGGGCTGATAGAGGTCGATGCTGTAGCGGTCATGGATGGAGATCATCTTCTGGCCGATGGCGGCGATGGGCTCTCCGTTCTGGTCAAAGAGCATGAAGTTCAGGCCGAGGACATTGCCCTGGATCTGCCAGTCCAGTCCCTCGATGTTGGTGACATCCTTGATGACGTGGAAGAGCTCGTTGGACAGGGTGAACTTCTGCCCGTCCGCCATGGTGATGAAGTGCTTTTCATGGAGGCTGATGGGCCTTTTCTCCAGATGGGCCACCAGGTCTCCGGCAGCGTCAAAAATGTCCGTCTTGCCCTTGATGGCAATGATGGAGGACTTTGTCCAGTAGAGGAGATTTCCCTCCTCATCCTTGACCTCGATCTTCTGGTGCATGTCGCGGATATCCACCGCCGTATAGATCGACCGGGCCGGAACGCCGTATTTTTCTGTATTGGCCTCATTAGGGCCCTCTCCCGCTTCATGGAAGCCCATGATCTTCGAAAAAATGCTCATCTTTCTTTCCTTTCTGCATCAAAGACGAAAAAACTCTGTCTGTACGCCGGACTGCCCCAGGCTCCGGGCGTCCGGAGGAAGGGACTTCCTCCCCCGAAACATTATATCATGCCAAAATCCGGCACACAATCAACACAGAAGAAAGCCGCCTCAGGAAAGGAGGCTCTCCGCGTCCTCCGCTTCCTTCAGGCCCTCCCCCGTCAGGACCAGGACCCTGCCGCAGACCTCCCGGATGAAGGTCCGGTCATGGGAAACGCAGAGGATGGCCCCTGGAAAGAGCCTGAGAACGGCCCGGATCTCCGGGGCGGACAGGGGCGAAAGGTTCCGGGTGGGTTCGTCCAGGACCAGGACGTCCGCCCCGGACAGGCTCATTTTCAGGAGCAGGAGCCTGGCCTTCTGGCCTCCGGACAGGTCCCGGATGGGCCGGACGACCTCATCGGCCCTGAAATGCATGGATCCCAGAAAGGTCCTGGCCCGGGACATCTCCTCCCGGTCCCCCGAAGGGGCCAGATAGTCCAGAGGAGCCTCCTCCAGAGGGAGGGTATCGGCGTAGTCCTGGGACATGTAGAAGGCGGTGATGTCCGTCCTCTCCTTCAGGTCCTCCCAGGCCCTCCGGATCAGGGTCGTCTTGCCGCTTCCGTTAGGGCCGATGACACAGACCTTCTCCGGTCCCCGGATGGACAGGTCCAGGTCCCGGGCAAGGATCCTCCCGTCCGGGCTCGTCAGGACAGGCAGGGCCAGGTCCAGGACCCGTTTTCCGGCAGGCATCCTCCCGGCTCCTTCGAACCGGAAGGTCAGGCCGGTCTCCGCCTCCGGCATCCTTGTCATGTCGGCCCGCTCTCTTTCCCTCCGCCTTTCCAGGGACTTGACCGCCTTCATCTTTTTCTTCAGTAGCCTGCCGGAGGAGGGATCCTGCCGGGATACGGACTTAAGGTCCCGCTCCACAGCCTGCCGGATCCTCCGGTACCGGTCCTTGGCCTTCTTCTCCTCCCTCCGCTCGCTTTGGGCCTCCCGGGCCTGCTTTTCAAATGCCCTTTCCCGCTCCTCCATAAAGGTCCGGAAGGGAAGGGCCTTTTCTGTGACCCTGGACAGGGTCTTTTTCCTCAGCTGCTCCAGCAGGATGATCCTGTCGGCCGTTTTCTCCAGAAGGGTCTCGTCATGGGAGATATACAGGACGCCGCCGGGAAAGGAGGAGATGGTCCTCTCCAGCCATTTCAGACCGTCCAGGTCCAGGTCATTGGAAGGCTCGTCCAGAAGAAGAAAGTCAGGCCGGCCCAGGAGAAGGCCCGCCATCCGGACCTTGATCCTTTCCCCGCCGGACAAAGTCCCCATGGGCCGGTCCGATTCAAACAGGGCAGGGGAGAAGCCCAGGGCCGAGGCGGTCCCGGAAAGGTCCGCCGGAGTGGCGGATAAGAAGGCCGGAAGGTCCGACAGGTACTCATGGACGGGCCTGTCCCTGTCTTCTTCCGGAAGCTCCTGGGGAAGGAAGGCCAGGACCTCTCCCCGGCAGGACCTTTCCCCCTCCGCGTCAGCGTAGGAGGAAACCAGGTCCGGATCATAGATCCACTTGAGGAGGGTGGACTTGCCGTTCCCCTCCTCTCCGATCAGGGCTGCCCGGTCTCCCCTGTGCAGAGTGATGGAAAGGTCCTCCAGGATGATCCGGTTGTCCTTCCTGTGCCTGATGGTAAGATGACGGATCTGCAGCATAAAAAAACACCTCTCTCCTTCTCGCAGGCCCGAATGAGGTCTGCCGGAGCGAGGTGGTCTTTGCCTGGACACAGAAAGGGTCCCGCCGCCAAAGGACAGGAAAGCGCCGGAAAAGGGCCTTTTGTCCTGGAACGCCCGGATACAGATGATCCTCATTCAGTCCACGCAAACAGACAAGGGATGGCATCGCATGACACAGCATGGCGCCTGCCCCTGTCGGAAAATAAGTCCGCGTTTTCTGAAAGATGATTATCTGATGATCATTTCCGTACCGTCACAGGATGCCCTGTGCCTTTCTTTTTTTCTGCTGTTAACGTTACCACAGGGCCTTCCCGGAGGCAAGTATCCCGGCAGGCGAAAAACAGGCATCCTCAGAGGAGGAACTCTCTTACGGCCTCTCCGACCCCGTCGTGGTCATTGTCGGCCACCACCGCCCCGCAGAGATCCTTTACCTGAGGCAGAGCGTTTCCCATGGCCACCGAAAGGCCGGCCGCCTCCAGGATCTCCAGGTCGTTCCAGGAGTCTCCCACGGCCATGGTCCTGGCCGGGTCCACGCCCAGGTACCGGCAGAGGCCTTCAAAGCCCCTGGCCTTGGATACGCCGGCAGCCGTGATCTCCAGGGAGGTCTCCTCCGCGAAGGAGATCTGGACCGGCAGGTCCCGGATCCTCTCCAGGTCCCTGTCCCTTTCCTCCACCGACCTGTGATAGAGGATGATCTTGCCTATCACAGGCAGGAAAGGATAGAGGGCATAGATGTCTTCGCACAGACTCGCGACCCGGCCGTACATGTCCCGGTACATGCCGATCCCGAAGGCTTCGATCTCCCGGTACTGGTCCTCCTGGAACCAGGTCCCCCGGTCGGTCAGGATCTGGACCATGGGAGCCGCCTCCCTGACCCTGCCAAGCAGGTCGTCCGCCAGGGCTTTCTCCATGGGACAGACGGAAAGGGCCGTCTTCCTTCCGAAGTCGTAGACCAGGGCCCCGCTGACCAGGATGCCGTAGGAGATAAAATCCAGCCGGTCCATATAGTCGGTCAGCTCGGCCAGGCCCCTGCCCGTGGACAGGACCACATGGACGCTCCTGTCCGAGACCTGTCTCAGTGCCCTGGCTGTTTCCGGCATGATCTTCTTATCGGATGTCAGCAGGGTCCCGTCCATATCCAGGGCGATCAGCTGAAAGTTCTTTTCCAAGGATCTTTTCCTCTTTCCTTCTCTCTCCCTCAGGCCTCCCGGCCTCCCAGGAGGTAGAGGTCTATGACCTGGGCGATCCCGTCATGGTCATTGTCTGCCACGACCGCGTCCGCTGCCGCCAGGGCCTCCGCGTTGGAATTGCCCATGGCCGCTCCCAGGCCCGCCGCCTTCAGCATGGGGACATCGTTGAAGGCGTCGCCCACGCCGATGGCCTCCTCCACAGGGATGTCCAGGACCCGGCACAGGTCCTGGAGGCCGGTCCCCTTGGAGACGCCCCGGGGCGTGATCTCCAGTGAGGTGGTCTCCGCGAAGGTAAAGTCCAGCGGCAGATGGGCCAGGCGCTGCCTGGTCCTCTCCCGGGCCTCAGGGTCCGCGTGATAGAGGTTGGCCTTGTTGATCTGCCCGGCATGGGCCAGGGCAAAGGCGCGGATATCCTCCGCGGTGGCGGAGGTCTCCCGGTAGAGGGTCTGGTAGACGGCCATCTGGTAGCGGGGCATCCGGTCGATGTCCGAGGCCTCCACGTAGGAGATGCCCTCCACCATGACCTGGAGCATGAGGTCCTCCTGACGGGAGGCCTCCACCAACAGGGGGACCAGGTCAGCAGGCAGGGTCCTTTCCGCCAGGACCTTCCCTTCCTCAAAATCATAGATCACGGTCCCGCAGGCGCAGGCCCCGTAGCGGACCCCCATCTCCTTCAGGGGAAGGAAGGAAAGCTCCGATACGGCCCGCCCTGTATCCAGGGCCAGGACCTTCCCGGCCTTCCGGGCCCTTTGAAAGGCCTCCAGGGAGGAAGGCTGGATCTCTTTGTCAGAATTCAGCAGGGTGCCGTCCATGTCAAAGGCGGCCAGTCTGTAGGTCTTCATCCGTTTGCTCCTCCTTTTCTGTCAGGATTTCCGCTTTGTCCTTTTCCGGACCGGCCTTTTCCGGCATCGCGCTTTTCTTCGCCCCGGATCTCCTCATAATGATGCCTGTACCAGGCGAACATATACTGCTGGAAGATCCCGTTATAGGGACTGTATCTTTCATAGGGATAGCCTGCCGGATACTCCCTCTCCAGGATCCTTCTGACCCAGACGTCGATGGGGAAGGCATCCGTGTGATGAAGGCCGAAAAGGGACACGCAGCTGGCCACCTTGATCCCGACTCCCAGAA
>CAMOUD010000051.1 GCA_946626215.1 uncultured Lachnospiraceae bacterium | reverse complement strand
CAGCAGGCAGGGACCAGCTGGGACAGTTCGCCCCCATGTTCGCCCATCTCAACGACGACGTGCTCTTCGGAGAGGTGTGGAATGAGGAATCTATCGATGTGAAGACCAGATGCATCATCACGGTGGTCTCCCTGATGGCGTCCGGGATCACGGACTCCTCCCTTTCCTACCATCTCCAGAACGCCAGGGCCCATGGCGTTACAAAGGAAGAGATCGCCGCCATTATTACCCACGCCACCATGTATGTGGGCTGGCCCAAGGGCTGGGCCGTCTTCCGTCTGGCAAAGGAGGTCTGGAAGGAAGAGGCTCCTGCCATGACAGAGAAGGACAGGTACCAGAATTCGATCTTCTTCCCCATCGGAGAGCCCAATCCCTACGGGCAGTTCTTTGTGGGGCAGAGCTATCTGGCGCCTCTTTCCTTGAACCAGGTCCCCATCTTCAATGTGACCTTTGAGCCCGGCTGCCGCAACAACTGGCATATCCACCACGCGAAGAGCGGAGGCGGCCAGATGCTGATCTGTGTGGGCGGCAGAGGCTACTACCAGGAGTGGGGAAAGGAAGCGGTCGAGATGACTCCCGGGACCGTGATCAATATCCCTGCCGAGGTCAAGCACTGGCACGGGGCAGCTCCGGGTTCCTGGTTCTCCCACCTGGCTATCGAGGTGGAAGGAGAGGAGGCCGGCACGGAGTGGCTGGAAGCCGTGGACGCCGACAGCTATACGTCGCTCCCGTAAGCCTGGCGCCCGGACCGCTCAGAACGCACTGCTGAGAAGAAAACTGTTGAGAAGGAAACTGGTGAACTGGAAAAACAGTTGAACTGGAAAAACAGGCTCCCCCTGCCGGTCTTTGGACCGGCCGGGGGAGCTCTTTCTCCCGGGGCTCTTTCTCCCGGGACTCTTTCTCCCGGGACCAACGCAGGTATAGACGGATGAGCCTTTTTTCGTGTATCCTTAAGCCGGATATCAGCTGCCGGGGGGATGGGTTCCATGCGGTCCTCCTGTATGGCGGATGGACCAGGAGGGAGAAAAGGATGACCTTTCGATTTGCTGAAGAAAAAGACTGCGGCCTGATTCTGGACCTGATCCGGGGCCTGGCCGAATACGAAAAGATGGCCGACCGGGTCGTGGCCACAGAGGACCTTCTCAGAGAATGGATCTTCGAGAAGAAGGCAGAGGTCCTGTTTGTCTGTGAGGATGGGAAGGAGGCCTGCTTTGCCCTCTTTTTCCATTCCTTTTCCACCTTCCTGGGAAGGGCCGGGATCACAAAGGAACGGGGATGCGGACCGCTGGAGTGGGCCTGCCTGGACTGGAACAAGCCCAGTATAGACTTTTACCTTTCCCTGGGCGCGGAGCCCCTGGAGGACTGGACCACTTACCGGCTGACAGGAAAGGAACTGGAGGACCTGGCAGGATGGCCCCGCTGACAGAGTCCCTGGAGGACCTGATCCGGGAGACGAAGGTCCTGCTGGTCCTCTTTGGGGAAGATACCTGCGGTCCCTGCCGGGCCCTCCGGAAAAAGCTGGATATCTGGCTGGATGCCCATCCGGATGTCTCCGGCCGGTACGCGGAGGTCGGAGACCACCGTTCCCTCTGCGCCCAGAGGGGGATCTTTTCGGGACCTGCCCTGGTCCTGTACATGGAAGGAAAAGAAATGGCCCGGGAGGCCGGAGCCTTCAGTCTGGACCGGTTCCTGGGCAGGGCTGAGAAATACATGGAGATGCGGAAATGATCAGGAATATCGTATTTGATATCGGAGGCGTGCTGGCTGACTTCCGGATCCGGGAATTCATGATGGACAAGGGGCTCCAGGGCCCCGTCATCAAACGGATCCTGCAGGCCTCCGTCATGAACCCCTTCTGGGGGAAATTCGAACGGGGAGAGGTCACGGAGGAGGAGGCCCTTCGGGCCTTCACAGAGGCGGACCCGGAGATCGCGGAAGAGCTCCGGCTGGCCTAGACGGACCTTTCCGGCATGCTGACCATGCGGCCCTTTGCCATCCCCCTGATCCGGGGCCTGAAGGAGGCGGGATACGGGGTCTACTACCTGTCCAACTATTCGAGGAAGGCCTATGAGGAATGCGCAGAGTCCCTGGCCTTCATGCCGTACATGGACGGAGGCCTGGTCTCCTTCAGAGCGGGAAAGACCAAGCCCTCCCCGGATATGTACAGGCTCTTTCTGGACACCTGCGGCCTGAAGGCCGGGGAGTGTCTGTTTGTGGATGATACGAAGGAAAATGTCCGGGCCGCGGAGGCCCTGGGCTTTACAGGTCTTGTCTTTACATCCTTTGACAGGCTGATGGATGACCTGGGCAGGCTTGGCGTCCTTGCGGGAGAAGGACCGGAGAAAGCAGAGGGATAGGACCATGGAGAAAAAAGAATGGACAGACAGGATCCGCAGGCCTGACATGGACCGGATCCTCCGGTTCAGAGACTATGTCAGAAAGTAAGGAGCCGTCATAAGGCAGGGATCTCCGGAAATGGAGCTGTCCGCCCTCATGACGCAGCGGGCCCTGATCATTACCGGAGAGATGAACAGGGGATATCATACGCCGGAGGAGCTGCATGCCCTGCTGGAGGAGCTGACCTGCCGGGAGGTCCCGGCCCATGTGGGGATCGTGCCGCCCTTCAGTACGGATTTCGGAGCCAATATCACCCTGGAGGACGGCGTATATATCAATGCCGGCGTCTCCATGCAGGACCAGGGCGGGATCCTCATCCGGGAAGGAGCTCTGATCGGCCACCATGCCGTTCTCGCGACTCTGGACCATGTCCTGGACCCGGACAGAAGACATGACCTGATTCCGGGGCCCATTGTGATCGGGAAAAATGCCTGGATCGGGGCAGGCGCCGTGATCCTGAAGGGGGTGACGGTCGGAGACGGCGCTGTGGTAGCGGCCGGTGCCGTGGTGACCCGGGACGTGCCGGCCAATACCATCGTCGGAGGCGTACCGGCGGGGATCATCCGTCGTCTGCAGGAGACGGACTGACCGGACCATAAAAAGAACCGCCCGTTCATCAGAACAGGCGGTTCTTTTTAAAAGGGGGCCGGATCGGGTCAGAATCAGGCGCCTCTTACATATCAGTCGATCTTGTTGACGGCAGCAGCCAGACGGGAGACCTTGCGGGAAGCGGTGTTCTTGTGGATCACGCCCTTGGTCTCGGCCTTGTCGATAACAGAAGTGGCAGCGGTCAGAGCGGCGGCTGCGGCTTCCTTATCCTTATTCTCGACTGCAACGCGAACCTTCTTCACAGCGGTCTTGACTTCGGACCTGACGCTCTTGTTGGCGGCAGCTCTCTTGGCGCTGGTGAGGATTCTCTTCTTCGCAGACTTGATATTTGCCATGCTTTCCATACCTCCATGATACGATACTTGCGATTGGATCGTGTTTTAACAGCTGTAAATGTGTATCAGGAAGGACACGGACGACCTGATGACGCATACATTCGTATAATACTAGCGCTTTCCATGTTTGTCAACCACAAGATTTGGGATGCGGGCGGTTTCGGGCGGCTTTCGGGCGGCTTTTCCCCTGGCGGATCTTTCCGCATTCCGGGCCGCGTTTTTCAGGTCCGCCTGCTGCCCGCGGTCTTTCGGCCTGCCCTTCCTCTACTCCTCTGTCTCCCTCCGGCCGGGGAGGGAACATTGTAATTGAATCCATGTTTTAGGTATAGTACAATTATAGAGATGTCAGGCCGGTCCGCAAGAGGGTCTTTTCTGGTTTCCGGCCGGCAGCCCAGTTGACAGAAGGGGAGAGAAGACCATGTATTTTTACAAGGATCTTTACGTAAGTCCCCGGATCCATAACGCGGGCGGGGTGATCCGGAAGCTCCGCAGGGAGGACCGGCAGCTGACGGTCTATGTCCTGACCATGGAACCGGATACGGGCCAGGTGGCCTTCATGCACGCGATGAATCTGAGGCAGAAATATTACAGGGACCGCCCTCCCTTCATCATCGGGATCGCCCAGGGCTATACAGACGCCATGGAGCTGGTCCGGAAGATCATAGAGGAGACCTACTCCCATACGGGCGACGTGAACGTGCGCGCCTACCTCTTCCCCCACGGGATCCGGATGACGGACAAAGAAGGAAGGAAGGTGACCCTATGAAGATCCTTCTGACCATCCTGGCCATTTTCGGCAGGATCCTCCTGGTCCTTCTGATCCTGATCCTTCTGATCCTGCTGATCGTCCTCTTCGTGCCGATCCGCTACAGCTTCCAGGGACGGTTCGAGGACCCGGAGGTCCATGAAAAGGCCCTCCCGCCGGAGCCCCTCTCCAGGCTCTTCGGAGAGGCGGATGTATCCTGGATCCTGAAGGCCGTACGGGCCAGGGCAGCCTATCCCGAAAAGCCCCTGATCCGGGCCCACGTCCTCTTCTTTGAGATCCCCATAGAAAAGTTCCTTCAGAAGGAAGAAAAGGAGGAACCGGAAAAGAAGGAAGAGGGCCCTAAGGAAGAAAGACCCAAAAAGACCATTGGCCAGATCCTGGAGGAGCTTCCCGACAAGATCGACGGCCTTCTATATAAGAAAGACTATTACCTGGCCGTCCTGTCCACCAACTACGCGGCGGACGCCCTGGGAAAGCTGAGGAAGGAACTGCTTTCCGTTCTGGCTTCCGTCCTTCCCAGGGAATGGGCCCTGGCGGGGACCGTGGGACTGGGAGGCCCCGTCGGGACGGCAAAGCTCCTGGAGGTCATCGGCTATACCTGGCCGGTCACAGCGGGCCATATCAATATCACGCCGGACTTTGAGCATTATATCTTCGACCTGCAGTGCGCGGGCCGGGGCAGGATCCGGATCATCACCATCGTGATCGCGGGCCTGAGGCTCCTTTTGAACAAGAACCTCCGCCACCTGATCAAAATGCTCAGGAGAGGACCCAAAAAGAGAGTGCCCGCGGGCGCCGCGGAAGCGGAGAAAAGCGCCGGAGCCGCTTAAGGCAGGGGACTGACACAGACAGAGTGAACCGGGACATACACTTAGATGCCCGAGGGGCAAGAAGGAGTGGAAATACATGGCTGACAATAAGAACAATATCACGACCGTTATCAATTCCCTGATGGAAGGGGCCGAAGGCGTCCTGACCTCCAAGACCGTGGTGGGCGATCCCATCCGGATCGACGGGACCATCATCATCCCCCTGTCCGATGTGACCATCGGCTGCGGCGCCGGGTCCAACAATTCCGTCAACGGGACCAGGAAGGATTCCGGCATGGGCGGCTTCTCCGCCAAGATGTCTCCTACGGCGGTCCTGATCCTCAGGGACGGCTACGCCAAGGTGGTCAATGTCAGGACCCAGGATACGGCCGGACGCCTTCTGGATATGCTTCCGGAGCTGATCGACAAGATCAGGAACAAGGGGACAAGGGTGAGCGACGAGCAGGCCGTAGACGCTGCTTTCCCTTCAGAGGATGAGATCGTCGAGCCCTGATGGGCCTGACGGAGAATAAGAATAAGGACTGCCCGCAGGGCGGCGCGCCATTTTCCGGCGTCCGTCCCTGCGGGCTTCGTTTTCTTTTGGTCTCTCTCTTTTTTCTCTTTATATTCTTATGATCTTATGCTTCTGTTTTTATGACGTATGATACTGAAATAGGAGGCCCGGAAGGTGCCGGAAGATCAGTCCGGATCCTCTTCCTCTTCGTCCTCGTCATAGAATTCAACGTCAAATCCATCATCCGGATACTGCCCGGGCACATCGCCCTTGGACCTCAGGATATCGAAGTCCCTGGTATCCTCTTCCAGAACGCGGAGCACGCGGCATGAAAAAGTCCATTCATCTCCGAAATCAAAGAGGTAAAGGAATTTCTGTCCCCTGGACAGGGAGAAATCCCGGAGAAGGAAGTCGGCGGCACAGGGCCCCGCATCGTAATGGGGACTGAAATAGGCGGCTGTTCGGCTCCATTTTCTGTTGTCCATGAAAAAGGCGTACAGATGATCATTGTCGAACCGGAAGACAGACTGAATGATTTCGTGCAGATCGTCCAGGGTATTGTCGGCAGAGAGCCGGATATGGCGATAGCACCCTGCATAAGGGGATATACTGATCACGTAGGAGAGGGGCTCCATGGCCTTTCGCCGGCCTCTCCCCTTCTTTTTTGTTCCGCTGCCGGCCCTTCCTCTGCTGCCGGCGCGGGGACCCTGCCCGGTTCCTTCCATTCTGCTCAGCAGGTTTTCCACGCTGGCCTTTTGGGAAGGGGAGAGCCAGGGCTCGTCCGCAACTGCGGAAAGGAATAGTTTTACGTCCATGGGGAGGCTGAACAGGTGCCTATCGTCCATCGCTTCGAGTTCAGACAGCACCCGGGTGAATTCCCTGTCCACTCTGTCAATGACCTCCGGCCCGCCGGGCTCATGAACATCCGCTTCTTCGCCTCTGCTCATATGGTCATACAAAGAAGACATCGCTTCCTCCAGACCGGGAAGGTCTTCCTCAACTTCAAGGTCGGCGGAGATTTTTTCCATCGTGCCCGCCAGAAGGGCATAGGTCCGCTCGTTCTGGGCCAGGACCCTGGCAGGACGCTTCTTTCTTTCGGCAAGGGAGGTCATGAACTGGGAAAGAAGCTCGTCGTGATCGGTTTCATAGTTCTTGACGACAGAACAATGGACCACGGCGCCGCCTGATTCCTCCACAGCCATAAGTGCAGCCGGATAGCAGGGGACGACATCGGGGCTCTCCCGGACCGGATCGTTCAACCAGAAGACGCGGCATTCTATGGTTCCGCCCCTGCGCTTTTTCCGGATCTTATTCAGCAGGCCCTCATCCTCAAAGGAGCCTTCGGGAAAGCTGCCGGCCCAGCGGCCCGGGAGCGGGACTGTCCCATCCGGCACATAGCCCTTTTCGGTGAAGGCAAAAACAGGGACCTCCGACACGTGCTCTGCATCGATGGAGCGGAGCTTCCCGGCAAACCCGGGATCTTTCTCAAGGATGTCGGAGAGGGCAGCGGAGGCCTCCAGACCTGCTGCCAGAAGGGAGAGATCGCGGTCAGAGGTCACGTGCCAGGGCATATGATAAGGGGTGAATCTCCTGAACCAGGGATAGGCGCCTGCTCCCCTGAGCCGGATGCCGTGGGACCTGGCATAGGTCCTGACCTCCTCCAGATCGGAAGCTTCCAGCTGGTCCCTGTTTTCAAATGAGCACTGGATAAAGGAGGCCTGGATGAGTATTTCCAGGATATCATATGGCGCCTGCTCTTCGTAGGCCCGATCGGCGTCAAGGAACTTATAGTAGGTGTAGAAATCCTCCTCCGGGTAGACGGATATGGCCGTGTGTTCCCCAAACTCCCCCATGATACAGATAAAGACGGTCTCGCCTGTCTCTGTACGCGCGGCAAAGACCTGGGTCTCATGAAGCTTCTTCCAAAGCTTGGTTTTCTTAAATCGGAACGCGAGGTCATACAGGGTCTCTCTGGTCATGCTTCCCTCCTTCAGGGGCTTACCGGCATGGACAGGCACCGGTCTGATACGCGGCAAAGAGCGGACGATGGATCGTGCCTGTCCTATAGTATACAGAAGGCTCTGGCTGCTTTCAACCATGCGTGAACGCTTTCCTGCCGGAGGAGAAAGGGACAGGGAAGAGAAGAGGGCAGCAAAAAAAGAGCTGCATGGTCTCCCATACAGCTCTCATGACATCAATAGAAGCGCAAGATTATGCTCTCTCGACTTTGCCGGACTTAAGGCATCTTGTGCAGACATGGATCTTCTTGTTGCCGCCGTTGATCTTAGCGGAAACTCTCTTGATATTAGAGTTCCAGATTCTGTTGGATCTTCTATGAGAATGGCTGACGTTGTTGCCGAAATGAGCGCCCTTGCCACAGATATCACATTTAGCCATCTTAACACCTCCTAACTTCCATAATCAGGTAAACAACATGAGTATACTACCAAATGGTCATGAAAAATGCAAGTTTTATTTAAGGTATTTTCTTTTGAACCGTGAACAGGTATAATTCTTATGTTAGACGTTCTGTGGACTTTTCGAGCGGAACGCCTTTGTTCTGCATATAAATCGGCCGCCACGGCGGCCCGTTGGAAAGGAGAATCTCTTCTATGAAGACACCCAGCATGAATACGCACATCGGAAATATTTCCATAGATAATGAAGTGATCGCGCAGTATGCGGGCTCCGTCGCCTATGAATGCTTCGGTATTGTCGGTATGGCAGGCGTCAACATGAAGGAGGGCATTGCCACGCTCCTCAAGAGAGAGACCATGACCAGAGGCATCTCTGTCAGTCTTTCTTCCAGGAAGAAGCTGGTCATTGACTTCCATGTCATTGTTTCCTACGGCGTCAGCATCCCGGCCGTCTGCCAGAACCTGATCGAGTCTGTGACCTATCAGGTCGAGGAATTTACCGGTATCGAAATTGAAAAAATCAATATTTATGTCGAAGGCGTCAAGCTGATCGACTGATCTTTGCCGATCCAGGCGCAGATCATAAGAGGATGAGGAGGATTAAGCGGTGAGCGCGAACGTCGTAGACGCTAAATTACTGATCAACATGTTCCTTGCAGGTGCCAGAAACCTGGAGGCCAACAAGGACCACATCAATGAACTGAACGTATTCCCTGTCCCGGACGGCGACACGGGTACCAATATGACACTGACCATCCTGTCCGCGGCCAGAGAGATCTCCGGCTTCGGCGATGGCTCCAGCATGAAGGAGGTCTGCAAGGCCATTTCTTCCGGATCCCTGCGCGGCGCGCGCGGCAATTCGGGCGTTATCCTGTCCCAGCTGATCCGAGGCTTCGGCAAGGTGGCCAGGGGCGAGAATGAGCTGACGGTAGCCGTCCTGGCGGACGCCTTTGACAGGGCCACCGGCACGGCCTACAAGGCTGTCATGGCTCCCAAGGAAGGCACCATCCTGACCGTGGCCAAGGCGGTCTCCACCAAGGCCAGGGAACTGGCGGACAGCGGAGAGACCGATCTGGAAGCCTTCGCGGCAGCGGTCATCGCCGCCGGCGATGAGGCCCTTGCCAGGACTCCCGAGCTCCTGCCGGTCCTGAAGCAGGCAGGCGTGGTGGACTCCGGCGGCGCCGGTCTCATGTGCGTCCTCAAGGGCTGCCTGGAAGCTATCCAGGGCAAGACCGTGGACCCCGCCTTCTTCAGCGAGGAGAAGAAGAAAGCCGAGCCCGTCAAGGAAGAGGCTCCCGCCGAGGAGGCCCGCTATCTCTATACGGCCAAGCTGACCATCCATCTCAAGAACAAGGTCAACTCCCGGATCGAATCCGATCTGGCAGGCTATATCAATTCCCTGGGCGAAGGCATCGTCTGCGCCCTGGGCGATGACAGGATCAAGATCAATGTCCAGACCAACGATCCCGGCATGATCCTGCAGAAGGCCACCAACTACGGCGATGTGGCCGGCGTCAAGATCGAGCACGTCCGCCTGGACAAGAAGAAGGATAAGGGCGCCGGGGCTCCCGCGGCGGCCGAGCAGGCCCCCGCTCCCGCTCCTGCCCCTGCTCCGCAGCCCGAAGAGGCTCCCATGGAGCATAAGGAGATCGGCTTTATCGCCGTCTCCGTCGGCGAAGGCATTGAGGAGATCTTCAAGAGCCTGGGCGTGGACGTCGTCATCTCCGGCGGCCAGACCATGAATCCCTCCACCGAGGACGTCCTGGACGCCATCGGCAGGGTCAACGCGGATACCATCTTTGTCCTTCCCAACAACAAGAACATCGTCATGGCCGCCAACCAGGCCGCTTCCATGACCGAGGACAAGAACGTCATCGTCATTCCCACCAAGACCATCCCCCAGGGCATCACGGCAGTGATCAACTATACCCCTGAGATGGATGCCGAGGCCAACCGCGACAACATGCTGGAGGAGATCGCCAGGGTCCATACCGCTGAGATCACCTACGCGGTCCGCGATACCATGATCGACGGCATCACCATCAAGGAAGGCGATTTCATGGGCATCGGCGATTCCGGCATCTGCTTCTCCGGCAGCGACCGGGATGAGACCATCCTGGAGACCATGAAGAAGATCGCCGGCGAAGAGACCGAGATCATCAGCATCTATTACGGCCAGGACGTGACCGAAGAGGAAGCGGAGGCCGTCAGAGAAAAGCTTTCCGCCATTTTCCCGAGCTGCGACGTAGAGGTCCAGTTCGGCGGCCAGCCTGTCTATTACTTCATCCTTTCCGCTGAGTAAGGCAGGATACCAGGACAACACGAGGGACGGTCCGGCATCGGACCGTCCCTTTCCACGTACCAAGGAGAACGTATGGACCAGACCACGAAACTGACCCGGATCAAAGGCATCGGGCCCAGGACCGCCGAGCTGTACGCGGGCAGGGGAGTCTTTACGGCAGGGGACCTGCTGGCCTATTACCCGGTCCGCTACGAGGCCTTCCCGGCCCCCCAGGAGCCCTCCCGGGTCCCTGAGGGCAGGCCCTGCGTCCTGGACCTGACGGTGACAGGGGCCGGGAGCACGGGCCGCTACGGGAACCGGTCTGTCACCCACCTGAAGGCAGCCCATGGCCAGACTCCGGTCCGGCTGACCTATTTCAACATGCCCTATATCAAAAAGAGCCTGCCGCCCGGCACCAGGTGCTTCTTCCGGGGGATCCTGAAGCGGACGAAGACCGGCCTCTTATATATGGAGCAGCCCGCGGCCTATGCCCCGGAGGAATACGCCTCCCTCCAGGGGAGCCTCCAGCCTGTCTATTCCCTGACCAAGGGCCTGAAGAACAGCCAGGTCAGAAAGCTGGTGGGGAAGGTCCTGGAGGACTTTTCCTTCCCGGAGGACTACATGCCGGATCCTGACAGACAGGAGCTGGGCCTGATCAGCCGGGAGGAGGCCGTCCGGGCCATCCATTTCCCGGGGGACAGGGAGGCCCTGACCCGGGCCAGGACCCGGCTGGTCTTTGATGAATTCTTTTTCTTCATCCTTTCCGTCAGGCTCCAGAAGGAGAAGGGGGAAGACCTGGTCAATCCCAGGCCCCTCCATGAGGTCCCTGAGACCGAGGCCCTGATCCGGTCCCTCCCCTTTTCCCTGACAGGGGGCCAGGAAAAGGCCTGGGCGGATATCCGGAGGGACCTGACCGGTCCCCGGGTCATGAACCGCCTCCTCCAGGGAGACGTGGGATCGGGCAAGACCATCCTGGCCTTCCTGGCCCTGGTGATGACGGCCGCCAACGGCCGTCAGGGCGCCCTCATGGCGCCCACGGAGGTCCTGGCGGGCCAGCACTATAAGGCCCTGACGGACCTGAAGGAGGCCTGCGGCCTGGACATCCACCCCGTCCTCCTGACCGGGTCCCTGACGGCGGCCGCCAGAAAAAAGCTTTATGCAGAGATCGAGTCAGGAGAAGCCGATATCATCATCGGGACCCACGCCCTCTTCCAGGAGAAGGTGGTCTATCAGGACCTGGCCCTGGTCATCACTGACGAGCAGCACAGGTTCGGGGTCCGGCAGCGGGAGACCCTGGCAGGCAAGGGGGCCGATACTCCGGTCCTGGTCATGAGCGCCACCCCCATCCCCAGGACCCTGGCCATCATCCTTTACGGGGACCTGCAGATCTCGGAGCTGCGGGACCTGCCGGCGGGACGGCTCCCCATCAAGAACCTGGCCATGGAGGAGGAAGGAAGGCCCAAAGCCCTCCGCTTTATCCTGGGCCAGATCCGGGAGGGCCGCCAGGCCTACATCATCTGCCCCGCCGTGGAGGAGGGGGAGGACCTGGACCTCCAGAACGTGACCGACTATACGGAGGCCCTCCAGAGGGCCCTGCCGGAGGGAGTCCGGGCGGCCGCCCTCCACGGAAGGATGAAGAGCGAGGAAAAGAACCAGGTCATGGAGGCCTACGCCCGGGGAGAGATCCAGATCCTGGTCTCCACCACGGTCATCGAGGTGGGCATCAACGTGCCCAACGCTTCGGTCATGATGGTGGAGAATTCCGAGCGCTTCGGCCTGTCCCAGCTCCACCAGCTCCGGGGCCGGGTGGGAAGGGGGCGTCATCAGTCCTACTGCATCTTTCTCTATAAGGGAGAAAGGGAGGTGCCCGAGCGCCTGAAGGTCCTGACCGGGACCAACGACGGCTTTAAGGTCGCGGAGGAGGACCTCCGCCTCCGGGGGCCCGGAGACGTATTCGGCGTCCGCCAGTCCGGCGAGCTGGGCTTTGCCCTGGCCGATATCTACACGGACGCGGGCCTGATGAAAAAGGCGGCCGCCTACGTGGACAGGCGGAAGACCGGAGACCTGGAGCCCCTGGCCGGCATGATAAAAGCGGTTGACTTTAGAAGCATCTGATTTTATGATAGGGTGGATACTGTATGTATGTTCGATAGTATTTTTCCCTTATTTGTTTTTCTCCACTCGCTGCCTGAAAGAGGCGGCAGACAGAGGTGATCATGGCGAAAACAGCGATAGTAACAGACAGCAACAGCGGTATTACCCAGGAGATGGGCAGGTCCCTCGGCGTGTCCGTCATCCCCATGCCCTTTACCATCGGCGATATCACATGCTATGAGGATGTGAACCTGACCCGGGAGGAATTCTTCCGCCACATGGAGGCCGGAGATACCATCACCACCAGCCAGCCGACTCCGGGCAACGTCATGAAGGTCTGGGACAGGCTCCTGGAGACCTATGACGAGATCGTCCACATCCCCATGTCCTCCGGCCTGTCCGGCTCCTGCCAGACGGCCATGATGCTGGCGGATGACTATGACGACAAGGTCCAGGTGGTCAACAACCAGCGGATCTCCGTTACCCAGAGGGCTTCGGTCCTGGACGCCCTGCACATGGCTGAAAAGGGATACTCCGCGGAGCAGATCAAGAACGAGCTGGAGAGGGTCAGATATGAGTCCAGCATCTATATCATGCTGGATACCCTCCTTTACCTGAAGAGGGGCGGCCGGATCACCCCCGCGGCGGCGGCCGTCGGCACCCTCCTGCGCTTAAAGCCCGTCCTGCAGATCCAGGGCGAGCGTCTGGACGCTTTCTCCAAGGCCAGGACCCTGGCCCAGGGCAAGCAGACCATGCTGAGCGCCATCGAGAAGGACATGGAGACCCGGTTCGGCGGCAGGCAGAACTGCCACATCTACGCGGTCCACGCCAACTGTCCCGATACCTTTGCTCCCTGGGCCCATGAGGTCCGGGAGAAGTTCCCGGATATGGAGGTCGGGGAGGACCAGCTTTCCCTGAGCATCTGCACCCACATCGGGCCCGGCGCCCTGGCGGTGGCCGTGTCCAGGAAGCTGGAGATCGGATAAGTGCCGGCAGGCATTCGAGACTACAGAGGATTTTGGGAAAAATCAGGGTCCTGCCCTGATTTTTCCCTTTCTATTGCGCGGAAGAAACTGAGAGCCATGGAGGTTTGAATGGCAGCAGCGGAAACAGGATATACAGCCCGGAATATCCGGGTCCTGGAGGGACTGGAGGCAGTCCGGACCAGGCCCGGCATGTATATAGGAAGCGTGTCCACCAGAGGACTCAACCACCTGATCTATGAGATCGTAGACAATTCGGTGGACGAGCACCTGGCGGGCTATTGTGATTCCATCTACGTCACCCTGGAGGAGGACGGGTCATGCACGGTCGAGGACAACGGCCGGGGCATTCCCGTCGACATGCATGAGACCGGCGTCTCGGCAGCCAGGGTCGTTTTTACGACCCTGCACGCGGGCGGCAAGTTCGACTCCGAGGCCTATAAGACCAGCGGCGGCCTCCACGGGGTCGGCTCCTCCGTGGTCAACGCCCTGTCCCAGCGCATGAGCGTCCAGATCACCAGCGGCGGGAAGATCTATGAGGATACCTATGAACGGGGCGTCCCCACCACCGAGCTGGAGGAGGGCCTTCTGCCCGTCATCGGCAGGTCGAAGGGCAAGGAGACCGGGACGAAGATCAACTTCCTGCCCGACCCGGAGATCTTTGAAAAGACCCGGTTCCGGGAGGAGGATGTCAAGAGCCGCCTCCATGAGACCTGCTACCTGAACCCCGGCCTGACCATCTATTACACGGACAACCGGCCCGGCAGCCAGGAGACCCTGACCTTCCATGAGCCGGAGGGGATCATCGGCTTTATCCGGGAGCTCAACAAGGCCAAGGAGCCTGTGACCGACATCATCTACTTCAGGGGCGAGTCCGAGGGCATCACCATTGAGGCGGCCCTCCAGTACGTCAACGAATTCCATGAGACGGTCCTGGGCTTCTGCAACAACATCTACAATACAGAGGGCGGGTCCCACCTGACGGGCTTCAAGACCGCTTTTACCCAGATCATCAACACCTACGCCAGGAGCCTGGGGATCCTCAAGGACAAGGACGCCAATTTTACCGGAGCGGACGTGCGCAACGGCATGACCTGCGTCATCTCCATCAAGCATCCGGACCCCCGCTTCGAGGGCCAGACCAAGACCAAGCTGGACAACCAGGACGCGGCCAGGGCCGTGGCCTCCGTGACCAGCGATGAGATCGTCTTTTACTTTGACCGCAACGCCGAGGTCCTGAGGGCCGTGATCGGATGCGCCGAAAAGGCGGCCAAGATCCGGAAGAGCGAAGAAAAGGCCAGGACCAACATCCTGACCCGGCAGAAGTTCTCCTTTGATTCCAACGGCAAGCTGGCCAACTGCACCAGCCGGGACCCTTCCAAATGCGAGATCTTCATCGTAGAGGGCGATTCTGCCGGCGGGTCCGCCAAGATGGCCAGGGACCGGATGTACCAGGCCATCCTCCCCATCCGGGGCAAGATCCTGAACGTGGAAAAGGCCTCCATCGACAAGATCCTGGCCAACGCCGAGATCAAGACCATGATCAACGCCTTCGGCT
>CAMOUD010000050.1 GCA_946626215.1 uncultured Lachnospiraceae bacterium | reverse complement strand
ACGACCCCTTCGTCCCTAACGAAGTGCGCTAGCCAGCTGCGCTACACCCCGATCTTCTGTTGAAGAACACGTCTCTCGACGCGACAAAAGTAATTATAGCATGTCACCGGGAATTTGCAAGCCCTTTTAAAAAAATAATCTACTTTCAAACTCCCGGTAGAATTGACGAAATACTCAGTTATCTTCCGGCCAATTTCACGCGCGCTCAGTCCTCTGTCCCGGAAAAGATATTGTCCAGCTCCTCCCTTTCCAGAATAAAGCCAATCGTAGGAATATCAACGGCCATGCCGCTGGTCTGGGGCGTGGACTTCAGTTCCTGATAGGCCTCCTTAGCCGTCACCAGGATCAGGGAATCCTTCGTTCCCGTTTTCCTGAATCTTTTCAGTACTTCCGAGGCGCTCTGATAGTCTGTGAAGACCGGCAGCATCTGCGTGTCTTTCCTGTAGGCGAGCCTTAAGGGGAGCCTTCCCTCATGGACTTCATAGCCCAGGCACCCCTCCGGAAGAAGGGAGGTCTTCTCGGACAGATGGGCCTGCGTTTCCTGCAGGGCTTCCCTGGTAACGCCGATATAGCCTTCCCTGCGGGGCCCCGCCAGAATGGCATAGAACACCGCGGATGGAATGATCATCTTTCTGTATACCAGCTTTATGAGAAAAGCCCTTCTAAAATCCGTATCCTGTTCGGAAGACAGCCGGTCCCCGTATCTTCCGTATCCTGCCATTACCTGGCCGTCGGAAAGCAGATTGGCGCGGAGCCCGGCATTGCGGATATCCACGGCACAGATCTCTGTTCCCTCATACATCTGCCTTACGCGCAGGTCAAAAGTCTGTCCGTCCTCCTTCTCGAACCTGATCAAATCGATCCCCCAGTGGATCAGAAAATCAAAGAAGGAAATGAAGGTATCCGATGCGATCCTCCTGACCTCGGTCTCTCCGAGAAAGTCCTTTTCCAGCCGGTCCCTGGCCAGAAGGGCCCTTGCCTCATTCTCAAAGGACAGAAGGCGGACCGGCGCGCCGACATAGGGATAGCCGCTCCGGAAGGTCCTGTCATAAAGGACATAGAAGGCATCCATGGCCAGCAGGTTGGGCGGGACCGGCTTTTCCGGAATGATGACAGAAATCTCTCCGTCCGCCCCGAAGGCCCTTGCTTCATGTCCCAGAGCCTTCAGTTCTCCTGCCATAGACACGGCAGCCTCTTCCGTGAGCCCTTCAAAAACGGCGGTCTCCTGCTCTGACAGAGCTTTCGCCTCCTTAAGGCCTTTTCCCGTATAGGTCCGGATGGCTTTGATGGTCAAGATCTTGCAGGTCTCGATATTCACATACCGGCATTCCACGCGCCCTTTGTCTTCTGAAGGGACTTCTTCTCCGGCCTGGTCCGCGCTCTCTCCGGCCATAAGAGCCCTGGCCTCGTGGCCAAGCCTCTTGAGCTCTGCCTCCAGGCCCCTGGCGTCCTTCTCCGAAAGGCCGTCAAAGGAAGCTTCCGTCTTTTCCGCCAGGATCCTGGCTTCCTTCAGGCCAAGGCCCGTGTAGGTCCGGATGGCTTTGATGGTCAAGACCTTGCAGGTCTCAATGTTCCGGTACCGGCATTCCACGCGCCAGCTGCCGCCGGAAGGGGCGCCCGGCCCGCTTTCTCCCGCCTCACTGCCTGCCTCTCCGGCCGGAGGCGGACCGGAAAGGGACGCGAAGATATCGTCCATGGATCCTGCGAGCCCGTCGGAAGGGGCGGTCCCTTTTCCGCCGTCTCCGTCTCCCTTTTCTTCGGAGCCGCTGCTCCCCTTTTTTCTGAAAATATCAAAGATCCCCATGCCGTTCCCTTTCTTCTGCCGGTGAAAAGGACCGCCGCAGACAGCTGCGGCGGTCCCACTCAGTGCTTATGTCTTAAGGCCGTCCGGTAAAGGACGGAATTGTTCTCAGCCCTTTTCCAGAGCCAGAGTGATGGTCGTGATATCGCAGACCTCCGCGGGTCCATAGTACTGGATCGCGCCGGGATATGTGAAGGCAGTTTCCACAGCCCACTCGTCCCTGTGTGCTTCGAAGTACTTGAAGGGCTTGCCGTCCAGTTCTACCAGAGCCTTCCTGATGACGGGCTTGTCCTCGCCGTGTCTTCTTTCCATGTTCATCATCTTGGTGATGGGCATGCCGCCTGCTACCCACTCCTCAGCGGGCTTGGACAGGTTGGCGATCTTGGAAAGATATCCGGTATAGCCGTACTGGATCAGCATGAAGGCATTGTAGCCCAGGGAGTAGCAATAGTCAGCGTCGAAGTTGGACGGGAACGCGCATCTTCCTTCATAGCCGAAGAAGTGGTGGAGGGGGCTGAACTTGCCGTTGTAGGTGCCGGCTGCCTTACGGGCATCCAGCTTATCCTTTACCATGGCGGAGAAGAGCTTCTCGGACTCGATCAGGGATACCTGTACGTTGCCGTGAGGGTCTCTTTCCAGGAAGAGCTGCTGCTGGATGGCCTGAGGAAGGATATCAAAGACCGCGAAGGACTCCGCAGTCAGGCCGCCCTTAATGAAGTCATACTTCTCTGCCCAGCTGGGAAGCGCGTTGAAGGCATCTGCCTTCGCGCCGGCCAGGAGCTCGTTGATCTCAGCGATCAGAGCGGAGAACTCGGGAACGAATTCGACTACTCCTTCAGGGATGATGGCTACGCCGAAGTTCATGCCCTTGGCTGCTCTTGCGGCCACAGAGTCCGCGATCTGGTCCGCGATCTGGGACAGGGACATCTTCTTTGCCGCGACTTCCTCGGAGATCAGGCAGATGTTGGGCTGGGTCTTTAAGGCGCACTCAAGGGCGACATGGGAAGCGGAACGGCCCATGACCTTGATGAAGTGCCAGTACTTCTTGGCGGAGTTGGCGTCTCTTTCGATGTTGCCGATGACTTCCGCATAGGTCTTGGTGGCGGTATCAAAGCCGAAGGAAGCCTCGATGTCCTCGTTCTTAAGGTCGCCGTCGATGGTCTTGGGGCAGCCGATGACCTGGACGCCGGTCTTGTGGGCGGCCATGTACTCAGCCAGGACAGCCGCGTTGGTGTTGGAATCGTCGCCGCCGATGATGACGATGGCGGTGATGCCGTGCTTCTTGCAGACCTCAGCCGCTACCGCGAACTGCTCCTCAGTCTCGAGCTTGGTCCTGCCGGAACCGATGATATCGAAGCCGCCGGTGTTGCGGTACTGATCGATGTACTCGTCATCGAAGATCAGATAGTCGTCATCCAGAAGGCCGCTGGGACCGTTCTTGAAGCCATACAGGACGTTTTCCTTGTCGGTAGCCTTCAGAGCGTCATAGAGGCCGCAGACAACGTTGTGTCCGCCGGGAGCCTGACCGCCGGAAAGAATGACGCCGACGACCTGCTTCTTGGCGGGAGATGTATTCTGTCCCTTCTGGAAGGTGATTTCCTTCTTGCCGTAGGTGTTGGGGAAGAGGGCCTTGATCTTGTCCTGATCCGCTACGCTGGCCGTATCAGCACCTTCCTTCACGCAGATTTCGGCAATGCCGTGTCTGAGCATGCCGGGAAGCTTGGGGCTATACGCATATCTGGCCTTCTGAAGAGGTGAAAGATTCATATTGTTTCTCCTTTCCTTGTGGAAATACACAGTTTTACTATTTTAAACGCTATCCCATTTTTCCAAAAAAGTAAATAGTGTTTAGAATTATTTTAACCTTTTCTTTGTGAAATGTGTCGAAAAAAGCTGCCGCCCGGACAGGGCTGATGGAGTCCCTCCTCCGATAGCGGCAGCCTTTCCCTCAGGCCCGGTCAGAGACCGGAAACGCTCCTTCTCAGTCCAGTATCATCTTGACAGCGCCGTACATACCGGCGTTGTTGCCGAGGACCGCCAGCTTGAAGGGAGTCTCCCTGGTGGCCGTGAAAGCATTCTGTACATAGTATTTGACGATGGCGTCCACCAGGATCTGGCCGGCCCTGGATACGCCGCCGCCGATGACGATGACGTCGGGATCGACTACGCTGGTGATGGAGGCGCAGGCCCGTCCCAGGGTCCTGCAGGCGAACTGGACCACAGACAGGGCCAGCTCATCGCCGGTCTTGGCAGCGTCAAAGACCGCCCTGGCGTCCACGACATCATAGTTGTAGAGAGAGGAGACCGGGGCGCCGGGCGCTGCCATGGCCTCGGCGGCTCTCCTGGCGATGCCGGTGGCGGAAGCGTACTGCTCCAGGCAGCCCTTCTTGCCGCAGCCGCAGGGCTTGCTCTCGTTCCGGTTGACGGTGATGTGGCCGATCTCGCCGCCGGCGCCGTGGGCGCCGTGAAGGATCTTGCCGTTGATGATGATGCCGCCGCCTACGCCTGTTCCCAGGGTGACCATGACGACATTCTTATAGCCCTGGCCGCCGCCGCGCCACATCTCGCCCAGCGCCGCCACGTTGGCGTCGTTGGCGACCTCGACGCGGATGCCGTCCAGGAGCCCGGACAGCTCTGTCCTGACGTCATACACGCCCCAGCCCAGGTTCACGCACCCGTTGACCACGCCGTCCTCCCGGACAGGACCGGGAACGCCGATGCCGACGCCCTCGACGTTCTCGATTTCGATGGCTCTCTCTTTCATATTGGAGCGGATCGCGGCGGCAATATCGGGAATGATCTGGGCCCCGCCGTTGTCCTTGACCGTGGGGATCTCCCAGCCTTCATAGAAGGTGCCGTCCGTTCCGAACAGGCCGCACTTGACCGTCGTTCCGCCTACATCGATTCCATATGCATACAGTTTCATTATGAACCCCCTTGCCTGATTGACCAGCTGTATTCTGTGATTTACACATCAGTAACAGAATACCATAATAATGCAGTTTTTACAAAAATAATAGCTAACTTGGTCTCAGACTATAAAACCTGTCCATTTTTTGGCAGATTTTCAGCCACGCAAAAAACCGCTGCCCATGTTCCCTCCTTACGGGGACACGGACAGCGGCTTCTTTTTTCCGGATAAGCCTTATGCCAGCTTAGCCTTCGCGACTTCCGCCAGAGCAGTGAAGCCTGCGGCATCGTTGACGGCCATCTCGGCAAGCATCTTGCGGTTGATGTCGATCTCAGCCAGCTTGAGGCCATGCATGAACTGGGAATAGGACATGCCGTTCAGTCTTGCGGCGGCGTTGATACGGGTGATCCACAGAGCGCGCATATCTCTCTTGCGCTGCTTCCTGCCTGCGAAGGCGGAAGCCTGGGCACGCATAACGGACTGCTTGGCAATCCTGTACTGCTTGGACCTTGCTCCTCTGTAACCCTTGGCAAGCTTTAATACTCTATTATGTTTCTTCTTGGCATTCAGAGCGCCTTTAATTCTAGCCATTTCTTCTTTCCTCCATTCAAATCACGTACGGTCCCGGATCTGCCGGACCAATCGTCAGCTGCTCCCACGGATTACATGTAGGGCAGGATCTTCTTCATGTTCCTTACGTTTGTCTTATCCAGAATCGTGTCCTTACGAAGGTTCCTCTTCCTCTTAGTAGACTTCTTGGTCAGAATATGGCGCTTGTAAGCTTTATTCCTTACGATCTTGCCGGTGCCGGTCTTTTTAAAACGTTTGGCAGCTGATCTGCTAGTCTTCATTGCGGGCATTTCTGTATCCTCCTATTCCTGTTCATAAATCAGGACTGCGAGCCGCAGCCCCAGCGGGACAACCCCGCCTCTATTCTAACTGTTCTTCATGCGGTGCCGGCAGGCATCACTTTTTCGCAGCTAAAAACAACGTCAGTGTGCGGCCCTCGACCTTGGGGGCCTTGTCCACAACAGCCACATCCGCAAGAGCGGCGGCGAAATCCGTCAGGATATGGGCGTTGGCCTGCATATGGGCCATCTCACGTCCCCGGAAGCGGAGCGTGACCTTGACCCGGTCGCCCTTGGAAAGGAACTTCCTGGCCGCGTTGATCTTGGTCTGCAGGTCATTGGTATCGATGTTGGGAGACATCCGGATCTCCTTGATCTCTACCATGTGCTGCTTCTTGCGGGCGTCCTTCTCCTTACGGGTCTTCTCATATTTATACTTGCCGTAATCCATGATCCTGCATACCGGAGGCCTGGCACCGGGCGCGATCTTCACAAGGTCAAGCTCGGCTTCCTCAGCCATGCGCCTCGCCTCGGCTATGGAAACGACACCGACCTGCTGACCGTCGGCACCGATCAGACGGACCTCGCGGTCACGGATCTGTTCGTTAATGAATAAATCGTCTCTTGATCTGTTGTTATTAATCGCTTTGTCCTCCAAAAAAACGGGATCCTCAACAGCTAAGTAAAGGCGGACACAAAGTGTCCGCCTCTCCATACTGACTGATGCACAGGGATATCCTGAGGGAGATCCTGTGCCGACCAGAAATATGAACGCCGGAAGCAATGCGAACACGCCGCCGGGTGAGAGTGGATACTCTGCTTGTATGTTCACCTGATATGTCCGCTCACGGACACTCAAATACTATAGCATCTCCCCTTCCGGGTGTCAAATGGTTCTTTGCGCTTTTTCAGTCTTTTTTGCGCATTTTCTTTTTGGCCGGACTGTGCTAGAGTAACTGCAAAGCCGCCCGCGGCTCCCGGCCGGAAGGCGCGGGGACCATGGAGCGTGAAAAACTGACGTAAATCTGACATAAGGAAAGGTTGCATGCATGAACAATAAAAAGGAACCCGCCGGCGCGTCCGCCCCTAAAAGGATCGCCGCCCTCCTGGCCGTTCTCCTCCTGGTCGGCGTATACGCCGCGGCCCTGGTCCTGGCCCTTCTGGACTTTCCGGGCTCCGCGAGGCTCTTCCGCCTGGCCCTGGGCCTGACGGTGGCCCTGCCCATCCTGGCCTGGATCCTGATCTGGTGCGTCGGCCGTCTGACAGGCCGCCATACCATTGCCAGCCTGGACATCCTGAATTCCGATCCCGAGGAAAGGGCAAGGATGGAGGAGGCTGTCCGGAAAAAGGAGGAGGACGCCTGAAGGGACCATTCTCCTGATCCGCACGGATCCAATGGAATCAACAGCAAAGCAGAAGGCAGAAGCCACCCGGGGCAGAAAATGAACTGCTCTCCGGATGGCTTTTTTCTATTCTTTTTCCAGGATCCTAGCCGTAGGACACGACCAGGATCTCCTCCTCCCCGTCATCCGAGACAGGATCGTCAGAGAGGAACCTTTCCGCCTCCTGGTAAGAGATCCGCATGTAGGCCTGGTCCCAGTCCGCCTTTTCCCGCATCTCTTCCCAGAAGTCCTCGATGCGGGCCAGGTCCTCCGGATCCCCCCGCCAGAAATAGGCAAGCTCTTCCATCCAGCAGACATAGAGGGTCTGTCCCTCCGCGTCCCTGAGGGGCCTCATCACGGGCAGGATGTCCCTGTACTTCGGCTGCCCCTCGATCTCTCCCGGGGCGAAGGTCTCATAATAGCACAGCCTGCCGATGTCATGCCAGCGCCTGAAGACTTCGGACTCCTCGATCTCTTCCCGGGTCTTCCCGGCAAGTCCGGCAAGCTCGGCGTCCCTGATCCTCCTCATTCCGAAGATCCTGAGTTCCATGCTCATCCCCGGGCCCTCATTTCTTCAGGGGAGACTCCCTGAGGATGATCTCATTGCGGCCGGGGCCGTTGGAGACCATGGTGATGGGATAGCCGATCTGCTCTTCGATGAATTCCACATACCTGCGGCAGTTCTCGGGCAGGTCCTCGAACTTCCGGATGCCCCGGATGCCGCACTTCCAGCCGGGAAGGACCTTGTAGACGGGCTTTGCCCGGACCAGGTCCCTGGTAACAGGGAAGTCCTTTGTCACCCTGCCGTCGATGTCATAGGCCACGCAGACGGGGATCTCATCCAGGTAGCCCAGGACGTCCAGGACGGTGAAGGCCACGTCGGTGGCGCCCTGGAGCCTGCAGCCATAGGCGGAGGCTACGCAGTCATACCAGCCCACCCTCCTGGGCCTGCCGGTGGTGGCGCCGTATTCGCCGCCGTCTCCGCCCCTGCGGCGGAGCTCCTCGGCTTCCTCGCCGAAGATCTCGGAGGTGAATTCGCCCGCGCCTACAGCAGAGGAATAGGCCTTGTTGACCACCACGACCTGCCGGATGGCATAGGGCGGAAGGCCGGCCCCGATGGCTCCGTAGGCGGCCAGGGTCGAGGAGGAGGTGACCATGGGATAAATGCCGTGGTCAGGGTCCTTCATGGTACCCAGCTGTCCCTCCAGAAGGATGGTCTTATCCTCCCGGACGGCCTGGTCCAGATAGAGGGACACATCTCCCACATAGGGAGCGATCTGGTCCCGGTAGCTGTGGAGGGTCTCCAGAAGGGCCGCCTTGTCCAGGGGCTCCTTCCCGTAGAGATGGGTCAGGAGGATGTCCTTCTGGACCGAGATCCGCTCGATCTTTTCCATGAGCCAGTCGTCGTCCTCAAAGAGCTCGCTGACCTGCCAGCCGATCTTGGCGAATTTATCCGAATAGAAGGGAGCGATGCCCGACTTGGTAGACCCGAAGGACTTGCCGCCCAGTCTCTCCTCTTCACACTGGTCGAAAAGGATGTGATAGGGCATGACCACCTGGCAGCGGTCCGAGACCATGAGCCTGGGGGCAGGGACGCCCTTTTCCGTGATGGAGGAGAGTTCCTTCATCAGGATCGGGATATTGAGGGCTACCCCGTTGCCGATGATGTTCATGACATTCTGGTGGAACACGCCGGAGGGCAGGGTGTGGAGCGCGAACTTGCCGTAGCTGTTCACAATGGTATGCCCGGCGTTGGCGCCGCCCTGGAAGCGGATGACGATATCCGCCCTTTCAGCCAGCGTATCCGTGATCTTTCCTTTTCCTTCATCGCCCCAGTTGGCGCCTACTACTGCTTTGACCATTCTTGCAAATCCTCTTTTCAATACTGCGGAACTGACGGCCCGGGAAAGGCCGCCCGGATCCTGCATTTACACGTTGATCTGGGCCTCCATGCCCAGGGCTTCCCTGTTGGCCTCCAGGATGGGGGCGATCACGTCAGAGAGGAACCTCTCGACCTGATGCGGGGCGCACCCGATATAGCGGGCAGGGTCCATGGAAGCTTCCAGATCCTCCAGGGACAGGTTGAAGGCGGGGTCGGCCGCGATCAGCTCCAGGAGGTTGTTGTCCAGTCCCTCCTCCTTGACCCGTCTGCCTGCCTGCATGGACAGGGTCCGGATCCTTTCATGGAGCTCCTGCCGGTCTCCGCCGGCCTTGACGGCGTCCATCATGATGTTCTCCGTCGCCATGAAGGGCAGCTCGGACCTGAGCCGTTTTTCAATGACTTTGGGATAGACCCTGAGGCCGTCGGTCACATTGATGCAGAGGTCCAGGACGCCGTCGATGGCAAGGAAGCCCTCGGCCACGGACAGGCGCTTGTTGGCCGAATCGTCCAGGGTCCTCTCGAACCACTGGGTGCCCGCGGTCACGGCCGGGTTCAGGACGTCGATCATGACATAGCGGGACAGGGAGCAGATCCTTTCGCTCCGCATGGGATTCCTCTTATAGGCCATGGCCGAAGATCCGATCTGGGTCTTCTCAAAGGGCTCCTCCACCTCCTTGAGGTGCTGGAGGAGGCGGATGTCGGTGGCCATCTTCATGGCGGACTGGGCGATCCCGCCCAGGGCGTTCAGGACGATGGTATCAAGCTTGCGGGGATAGGTCTGGCCGGATACGGCAAAGCAGGCGTCAAAGCCCATCTTTTCCGCGATCATGGGGTCAAGGGCGTCCACCTTGTCCAGGTCGCCCTCAAAGAGCTCCAGGAAGGAGGCCTGGGTCCCGGTAGTCCCCTTGCTGCCCAGGAGCTTCAGGCTCCCCAGCACGTGATCGATCTCCTCCAGGTCCAGGAGGAATTCCTGCATCCAGAGGGTCGCCCGCTTGCCCACGGTGGTGGGCTGGGCCGGCTGGAAGTGGGTAAAGCCAAGGGTGGGCAGGGCCTTGTATTCATCGGCGAACCTGGCCAGGCCTGCCAGCACGTTGAGCAGCTTCCTGCGGACCAGGCGGAGGGCCTCCCGCATGATGATGATATCGGTATTGTCTCCCACGTAGCAGCTGGTGGCGCCCAGATGGATGATGCCTTTGGCCGTCGGGCACTGGAGACCGTAAGCGTAGACATGGCTCATGACGTCATGACGGACGACCTTTTCCCTGGCCCTGGCATCCTCATAGTTGATGTCCGTGATGTGGGCCCTGAGCTCTTCGATCTGTTCCTCTGTAATGGGAAGGCCCAGTTCCTTCTCCGTTTCAGCCAGCGCGACCCAGAGGCGCCTCCAGGTGCTGAACTTCATATCCGGGGAGAAAATATACTGCATCTCTCTGCTGGCGTATCTCTCAGAGAGAGGGCTTACATATCTGTCATTTGCCATTCCTGCTTCCTTTCTGTGCGGATCGTGGGCGGAAGCGGACGCCTCGGCGCCCGGTCCCTGTCGGATTTCTGCGCTAATCAGTGTATTGCCACGCGGGAAAAAAGTCAATGCCGCGGGAGCCGCGTCCCTATAAAACCGTCCGGGTCCCTGACCGCAGGCCTTCCTTCAGGTCTCCGATCTTCTGGGCCAGGATCCTTTCCAGCTCCTTCTCCTGCCCCTCCCGGGACAGCTGCTTGAGCCGGCGGATGGTCCTGGAATCGCTGCCCGCCCGGTAGCGGCCCACGGCCTGGTCGATTTCGGCCAGGGCCTGGTCCGAAAGCTCGAAGAGGTCCGGATGGGACCGGATATAGGCCTCCCAGTCACCGGGGCTCCTGGTCAGGCGGAGGGCCGTCAGAAGGCCCAGGCCGGAATCCGTGTCATGGGTCAGGCTGTAGGCCTCCCGGAAGCAGGTCAGGGCCTTTTCGAATTCAAAGGCGCCGGCATAGATCCTTCCCTTGGTCCTCCAGGCCAGGGACCGTATGTCCCTTTCCAGGTCCGGCAGGTCCGAAAGGACCCGGTCCAGGGCGGCCAGGGCCTGTCCCGGCCTGCCTTCGGCAGCCTCCAGGCCCGCTCTCCGGATCGCTTCCATGAAGGTGCCGGACTTTGTCTGATGGTCCATCTCATAGAGGATCCTCTCCTGCTCCTCCGGGGTCTGGTAGGCCGCGTAGGAAAGGATGGCGGCGGCAAAGTCCCGGAAGGAGGTCCTGCGGCCGATCATAAGGCGGAGGGTCTCCGCCAGGTCGGACAGGCCCAGGTCCCTTTCGATCCAGGAGGCCAGGGCCGGATCCAGGATCCCCTGATCCAGGATCCCCGCGCACTGGCCCAGGGAATAGCAGAGTTCCTCGATGGTATAGACCCTGCGGTCGATCTTTTCAATGGTATAGGGCAGGGCGGCGCGCCTGCCTACAGTCATGTACAGACTCATAGCTTCATGCTTTCCTTCCAGATCCTGCCTGAAGCAGGGAAAATCGTCCCGAAGCCCAGGTCCTCCGCCTCCGCCGTCAGGGTCCCGGCCTCCGGCATGCTGAGGGTGAGACGGATCCGGGTCGTCCTGGGAGGACGCTCCGGCAGGTCCTCCAGCTCCAGACGCAGGATCCGGCCGGGGCTCCCGTCCACAGGAGTCAGGGCCAGGTCCAGGCCGGTCCCCTCTCCCAGGATGAATTCCTCCTCTGCCCGGGCCTCATACCAGGGCGTGCCCGCGTCCAGAAGGGGGACATAGGTCTCTTTTCCTCCCGAAAAGGCCGTCAGGCCCACATTGAAGGTCAGAGAGCCGCCGGACAGGAAAAAGATCCCGTCCCCCGGGGCAAAGGCCCCGCTGGCATAGAGGGCCGAAAGGGCCGCGCCCCGGGAAAAAAGGGAATTTCCCTGGAACAGTCTCCGGCCCTGGCCCAGAAAACGCAGAGACTCCTGCATCCAGCGGCCGGCAAAGCCGTCCCCGATCAGGAAGGCGGCCGCGTACCGGTCCTGGATCCCGGCCTCTCTCAGGATCCCGAGAAGGGCCGCGTCCTTTTCGGCAGGAGACGCCTGCCGGCGGAAGGGACGGGTCTCAAAGGAGGCAAAGGCCGTGACCGGATTGGTCCTGTGGTTGACGCCAAGCCTCCCCAGGGTCAGGGCCTCCCCGCCCCGGTATTCCAGAAGGAGGGCCCCTTTCCGGCGCATCTCCTCATTCTGGTTCATGACATAGTCAAAGAAGGCGCCCGCGTGATCCTTAAAGACCAGGCCCCGGACCGGGAGCTCCAGCCTTTCCAGGGCCCTTCTGAGGACCTCCTCCGTCCCCGGCTCCATGACAGGCACGCAGACACAGAGGGTGTCCACCTGGTCGGGAGAGACCTGCCGGCGGATCAGCTGCAGGCAGGACCGGAAATACAGGGAGAGGAGCATGGAGGGATTGACCTCCTCTCCGCCCGCCGCCAGCATCCGGCCCTCCAGGGCCGCCTCATAAAAGCCCCTGGTCAGGGCCTGGCCGGTCTGAGAGGCGCAGCGGAGGGCTTCCTCTCCGCAGAGCCACCGGCCCGACTCCCTTTCCCGGAGCATGCAGACGGGGATGTCGCAGAGCTCCCGGCCCGGGGTCCTGGTATAAGTCTCGGGCTCATAGCCGATCCGGCGGCCGGTCATGGTCCTCTTCTGGCTCCTGGAGACCCAGGAGACCTGGCAGGTCTCCCGGCCCAGGTCGATGCCGACCATATAGGGTTTTGCCGTCGCTGCGGTCACTTTCATAAGCCTTCGCTCCGTTCCTCAAACAGTTTCCGGACGATCCGGTCCGTAATGTAATATTCCTTGAGAAGCTCGATGGCTTCCTTTTTTCTGCCCGCGTCCAGGGCCGTCTGCATCCGGTCCACCAGGCTGTACCGGTCCTTTTCTCCCGAAGGGCCCGTTTCCTTCCGGGACAGACGTCCCCTGGCGCAGATACTGATCTCCTCAGGGTCCTCGGTTATGGTATAGAAGACCGTCTCCGACCCGAAAAGCAGGAAGGAGGCCATGTAAAGGCCGGGCAGGATCTCCCGGAAGGGCCGGGGCCTGAGGGCGGACAGGGACGGCGTCTCCTCTCCGGGAACGGTCAGGGCGTGGAGGACATAGTGCTTCTCGTCCCTTTCCTCCGGAGCCGGCCAGACCAGGAGGGTCTCGTGGAGACAGGACTCCATCCGGCAGTCCAGGTCCCGGAGCTTTTCAAAGAAGGGCAGGCGGACCTGCCTGTCCAGAAGGATTCCCAGGAAGGCAGCCGCCCGGTCCCGGTCTCCTCCCCGGCCTTCGGCGAAGGCCTTCAGGTACATGGCCCTGCACTGGTCGCCCCTGGGGTCCTCCGGCCAGTGATCAGCGGCCGCCTCCATGAGGGGCAGGAGGGAGGGATCCGCGGACCTGTCCCGGACCAGAAGGTCTCCGGCACAGGAAGCCGCCAGGGAAAAGAGGGCTTCCACGGACAGGCCTTCCAGTCCCTCCAGGGAAAGGAGCAGGTCCTCCATCCCCGGTATGGATTCTCCGCTGAAGGAAAGCTGCTCGGCTTCCCGGACAAGAAGAAGGGACGGATCGCCCCCGTTCTCCTTCCAGAGACGGCGGAGGACGTCCAGCTCATGGGAAAGGCCCATGAAGCTCCTTCCCGCGCAGGCAAAGACCGCCTCCTCCCGGATCCCCTCTGTCAGGGCGTCATAGCAGAGCTCGCCCAGGACAGGGTCGTGCCTGTCTCCCGTCTGCCGGAGGGCCGACAGGAGGATCTCCGTAAAGGCCTCTTCGGACATCCGGTTCCGCCCGGCCCCTTTCAGGAGCCTGAGGACAGCGGGATGGTCGGCGGCAGCCGCGCAGATCAGGACCTGGTCCCGGCTCCTGCCGTTCCAGATGGCCTCCTGGGCCGGCTTGTCCAGGCCGTCCAGAAGATGAAGGATCCGCCTGCTGTCCCCCTCTTCCTTATAATAAGAAAGAATGGCCGCGAAGAGCCTCTCCCGGGGGACCGGAAGAAGGTTCTGGTCCTTCAGGAGGGCCAGGGCGGCGGACAGGGTCCTGTCCGTGACCCGGGGCTCTGTCAGGGACAGGCCGGCCCGCATGGCCTCATAGACAGGATCGCGGCCTTCCAGCAGCCGGGCCGCGTCCGGGAAATCCCCCCCGGCAATGTCTGTCAGGACCGGCTCCAGCACGGTCCGGTTCCCCTTATGGTCCCCTGCCAGGAGGCAGAGGTCCCGGCCGCAGAGAAGGACCCGGCAGGTCCCGCCGGGCGCGGCCGCGGTCCTGGTGCCCCTGAACTGGTCATAGCGGACCAGGATTCGGTCCGCCTCGGGAACATCCGCTTCCACCAGGCAGGTACAGGCCGCTTCAGGCAGGCCGGCCGCCTCCTCCGGCTGGATCACAGGGTCTGTCATGGCTGCCCGGTAGAGGCCGGAAAGGGCACCGCTCATCCGGCCGGCCGCCAGCTGCTGGCGGATAAAGGCCCGGATCAGGCGCCTGGACCCGTCAAAAAGGGCCTTCAGGCTGTCCCGGTTCTCGTACAGGTACAGGTAGAGCCTGGCCCTCTGCTCATAGGACAGGTCTCCTGCCTCCACCATCTCCCGGATCACGTCCGCGGGCAGGGTCTCCCTGCCGCCTCCGGGCATGGACTGGAGGGTCATGGGGAAAAGGAGGGGGAGCCTTAAGCCCGCCTCGATCCCTTCCCGGTACCATGCAAAGTCCTTTTCCCGGCAGGCGCCCATGTCGATCATCATCTGGAGGGCCCGCCTGAGCAGGGCGGTCCGGATCCCGGCAAGGTCCTCCAGGCGGGAGGCGTCCAGAAGGGTCCGGACCAGGACCCTGTCGGAGTCCCGGAGGGCTTCCGCGTAGGCCAGCAGCCTTTCCCCGGCTTCCCGGGCGATCCGGCCCCTGCGGACTCCGTAGCGAAAGAGCTGGATGGTCCAGCTGTCCCCGGCCTGCCGGCCTGCCCTGAGCCTTGTCCCGTCAAAGAGACGGACAGGATCCCGGGCAGCCATGTTCCAGGCCTCCATGTAGAGGATGGGGCTGGTGGTCCCCCGCTCGAACTGACGGCGGAGGAAATTCCAGCGGGCATCGGTCCCGGGCCCGTATTCCGGCTCCAGCTTCATGAAGAGCCAGCCCAGGGCCCAGTTCGACTGATCCCGCCTGTAGCGGTCCCGAAGGATCCGGACGATCCTGGGGACCATGACCTTATCTGTCCGGTTCTGCCTGGCCATCAGGAAGAGCCTGGCC
>CAMOUD010000049.1 GCA_946626215.1 uncultured Lachnospiraceae bacterium | reverse complement strand
ATGGACCGGATGCTGACGGCCCTCAACCGGAATCCGGAGGGCTCTCCCAGGCAGATCCTGGAGTCTGTCCGGCAGGCCGTGGACGCCTTTGTGGGCGACGCGGAGCAGTTCGATGACCTGACCATGCTTTGCCTGCAGTATAAAGGGAAGGCCTGAAGACCGGCAGGGAGAGGGACCTTCCCAACAGGGACTGGAGCCCTGGAGACGGAAGCGGAAGAATAAGAAGAGGACCCGCATCCATTTGAGACCGGAAAGCCCGGACAGGCTTTCCGGTCTGTTCTTATGTCCGGACCGGGCCCCCTTTCTTGCGAGGAAGACGCCTGTATGGGATAATGGAGAGGAAGGGGACCGCGGGGAGACGGTGGCTAAGCAAGAAGGAGGAAGATATGGACAGGAACCTGGGCAGACGAGGACTGGTCCTGCTGGGAGCAGTCTTTATGACAGCGGGCCTTCTTGCCTGCGGCAGGCAGGGAGGCACGGCCGGTCTCTACGGAAAGGACAAGAAGCTTCGGCGGGACATTACTCTGGAGGAGATCCGAAGCGCGGAAGCCGTCCATGGGGACCTGATCGGAGTCTCTTATGATCACGGAGGCGGCATGAACGGGGAGACGGATTCTCTGACCCTGACCAGGGACGGGGACCAGGGCCCTATGATCCGGACCCGGAAGGCCGCCTTCCACAGCTTTCCCCTGATCGTCAGGGAATACAGGGCAGAGGAGACTGTGTTCGGGACCCTGGAGGACCTGATCCGGAAAGACAATCTGACCCTCTGGGCCGACCTGCCGGAGGAGGAGTACGAGGTCCTGGACGCTCCCGAGACCTCCCTGACCTTCATCTATGATGAAACGGACCTGGGCGGATCCGCCTATGAGACCTATACCATTAGCTTTGACAATGTCATTCCCGAGGGGGGCCGGGAGATCCTCTGGGACTTCGCAAAGACTCTGGGGGAGGCGGTCCTGGAAGAGAACTGCCTGGACCGGTATTTCGAATGGAACGGAGACAGGATCGAAATCGGACGGGACAAGCCCAATACGGAGGAGGAGATCGCTCTGCTGGTGTCCGGATACTGGACAGAGCCCGGAGGGGACAAGGCGGACAATACCCTGATCCTCCTGGGATACAGCCTGGAGGACCCTATGGACTTTTACATCCGGGAGGACGGGACCAGCACCGAATGGCCTCTGAGTTTCAAGGGAATTGTTCATGAGCCCTGGAAAGAGGCGGACTGCGGCTGGCAGATCCGGCTGGCGGATGAGGACAAAAATCTCTGGATCCTGTATATGGAAGATCTCTCCCTGAAGCTGGTCAGGGACGACGGCAGCGCTTCCTACACGCTGGAGAGACAGAACTAGGGCGAGGGGCCCGGAGGAACATACAACGAAGTGGGAGTTGAAGAAGAGGAGGAACAGCCATGCGGAGACCGGCAGGCGGGATCGGGGCCACGACAGACTATAACAAGCACCTGCGCTCGGGCCAGCACGGCCATAAGAGGGGCAGCATGAGCCGGGCCTACTGGAAGGAATGGAGGGCCAAGGCCAGGGCGGCCCTGAGGAATGAGGCCGAAGAGGCGGAGGAAGAGTACCGGACCGAAGAGGAAGACCAGGATCCCGGGAAGGAGTGAAGACCGGAAAAGACCCTGGAGACAGGACAGGGGAAGCCCGGGCAGAAGGAAAAAGCTGCTGGAACGCCCGGAAAAAGACGGGAAGTTAACAGGAACAGACTCCCCCTGGGGTGCTAAGTCCTATATAATGGACATACCGGCCGGGGAAGGTGAATATGTGCCGACAAGGCGCAGCTGCCTCTGACCGGAGAAGGAAAAAGGAAAAAGAAATCAGATCCGGAAAGGAGATACCAATGAAAAAGATGATCGCGGGGATCCTGGCAGGGATCCTGGTCCTGACACTCATGGCCTGCGGACAGACCGGCGGCAAGACAGAGGAGCCGGCGGATGAGACCGTGGAAACAGAGGCGGAAGTGACCCCGGACGGGGAAGAGCACCCCGTTGACGATACCTTTGTAGGAGACTGGACCAGCGCGGAAGAGCTGGCCATCACGGATGAGATCATGGGCCTCTTTAAGATCGCGACGGACGGCCTGACCGGCATGAACTACAGGCCTCTTGCCTGTCTGGAGACCCAGGTAGTCGCCGGGACCAACTACAGGCTCCTCTGCGGACTGGCTCCTGTTTCCCAGAAGGCGGTGGAGACCTACGCCCTGGTCACTCTTTACGCTGACCCTGAAGGCGGCGCCCAGTTCACAGTGGTCCGGAATTCCGACGCGCCTGTGGAGGTCATAAACTCTGATGAGCCTATGACCGGCGGCTGGGCAGCTCCGGAGACCATGGAGATGACCCAGGAAGCGGCCGAGGCCCTGGCCAAGGCTGCCCAGGCCCAGGAAGGCGCTTCCTATCAGCCTGTGGCCCTTCTGGCCACCCAGCTGGTATCGGGGACCAACTATTCCATCCTTTGCATGACCAGCTCCGATGATCCGGACAGGGAGTTCGACTATGTGATCCTCCATGTCTATCAGGATCTGGACGGGAACGCGGAGATCACGGACACCTTTACCTTCGCGGAAACAGAATAAAGGACCAGCCGGACAGGACCGGAAAAAAGGCGGATCGATCATCCGCCCCGGATGCCGGATGTTCTCTGATCCTGGAAAAAGCGTCCGGAACTATATGATGCAAAACTGCGTTCCACGACGGATACATGGAAAGGATCCTTAATTAAATGGAAAGGATCTCTTTATCCGAAAGAATGACCGGCCGGCCAGCCTGTGGCCGGCCGGTTTTCTTTCCCCCTTCAGGCCGGACAGGATCCCTTTGTCATACTGATAAGAGGAAATACTGGGATGGTTTCGCCTGAAGGAGGTCCTTATGGCAGTCAGAAGTGTGTTCGTCAGTAAGTCGTCTTATCCTTTCTTTGAGGAGATCCATGTCCATATGGACTGGTTCGGAGGCTTTGCCCTCAGCCAGAAGAGGAAGTGCCAGATCGGGCTCCACCAGAACTTCCTCAGGGCCTATCCGGACCGGAAGCCTCTGGAGATCTCTTCCTCCTCCCTCATGTCCCTGGGAGCCGGGCTTTCCGCCATGGTGCTTTCCAAGAGGACCAGCCTTGGCCTGACCACGGTGGAGAGCGCCTTCCAGTCCTCCAAGGTCTTCGGGACCGGGGCAGACCAGACCGGCCCCTTCCCTGAGTATCTGTTTCTCCCCGGCAGGGAGTGCAGGAAGCTGGTGAAGGAAAAGGCCGCCGGCAGGATCTGCACCCGGTATCTGTTTGACGGCATGCTTTTTTATGCGCCTTCTTATCACCTGACTCTTTTTTATGACTACCTCTATCTGACAGCGCTTCTGGAGCCGGAGAACCGGGAGGTCCGTGAGGCTCTTCTGGAAGGCGGCTATACGGCCTTTACGGACCTGGCGGCCAGGTCGGTCAACTGCCAGGCCAGGTCCTGCGCCATCTTTGCGGGCCTTGTCCAGGCAGGTCTGATCGACGAGGTCAGGGACTTCGACTCCTTCCTCAGGCTCTTCAGGACCAGGCGGGACGGAAGGGCGACAGGGACGGACGCCTGGCACAGGGTCCAGGTCCTGACAAAGAAAGGTGTGGTCCTTCTGTCGCCGGAGGTCCCCTGCAGCTTCCGGAAGGAGGCTGTGGAGGCCTGGTATCAGGACCGCTGCGCCGGTCTCTCCAATAAGAAGGGACCGGACAACTTCCTGGACAGGCTGGCCGGCTGATCAGGATCCAGGCTGCTCCATGGACCAGGTCCGGTTCCGGTCCCCGGCCCATGGGACCTCTGCCTGCCGGGAGCCGGAAAGAAACTGCCGGCCGGACAGGCCCCGGCCGGAGAAATCCGGTATACTGAAGAAAGAACAAGAAGATCCAGGCACCTGATGAGGATACCTGCCGGGCCCTGCCTGGGAGGCAGAGCGGCGAAGGAAGGGGGAAGGCTGTGTCAAAGCTTACCTGCTTAACAAGATCGAATGAAAAGCCCCAGGGAAAGCCCAGGGTACATTTTTGCTGCCATCCGGCGGACTTAAAAATGTATTTTGAACCATATGCCTCCAGGATCCTGCGGATCCATGACTGCTCTGTCTGGTATGAGGCTGAGCCGGAGGCTCCCTTTGACAGGGAGGACCTGGCCCTCTCCCTGTCCCTGATGCAGCTTTTTGTCGTGCCTGTGACGGCAAGGCTCCTTATGGAGCCCTGCAGGGCCATGGACTTTGAGCTTCCTCTGGCCAGGGAAAAGCACATCCCCATCCTTCCCCTGATGATGGAAGAGGGACTGGATTCCCTCTTCTCGGACAGGTTCGGGGACTTTCAGTACATGGATCCCTTTGACAGGGACCCGACCAGAAGGCCCTTTGAGGAGGTCCTGTCCTCCTATATCCGCACGGTCCTGGTCGGGGACGCACTGGCGGACAGGATCCGGTCGGCCTTTGACGCCTATATCTTCCTCAGCTACCGGAAGAAGGACAGGAGGAAGGCCCAGGAGCTGATGCGGCTGATCCACAAGGATCCAATGGCCAGGGACATCGCCATCTGGTATGACGAGTTCCTGACGCCGGGAGAGGACTTCAATGAGGCCATCGGGCAGATGCTGGCCAGGAGCGATCTCTTTGCCCTGGTGGTGACGCCCTCTCTGGTGAACGAGCCCAACTATGTCATGGACATCGAATATCCGGAAGCCCTGAGGCTGGGGAAGCCGGTCTTTCCCGTGGAGATGGAGGAAACGGACCGGGCGGCCCTGGAGGAGAACTACGCCTCTATCCCTGCCTGTGTTCCCGGCATGGAGGGAGAGGCCTTTCTGGAGGCCCTGAAGGAGAGACTGAAGGGCCTGGCCCTGTCGGCCCGGGAGGATTCCCCTGCCCACACCTACCTGATCGGCCTTGCCTATCTGGACGGCATCGACGTGGAGATCGACAGGGACCGGGCCGCCGGCCTCATCACGGGAGCCGCAAAGGCCGGGATCCCGGAGGCCATGCTGCAGCTCGCCAACATGTATGCCGCAGGCAAGGGCGTCCCCGTGGATCATGAACAGGAGATCCGCTGGAGAAAGGCCTATATCGGCACTCTCAGGGCCTCGTATGAAGAGGACGGTGGGAGAGAAAAGGCCTTCCTCCTGATGCACGGCCTTCTGGGTCTGGGAGACCTGCAGATGGGCCTTGCCGGTTTCCGGGATCCCGAGGGGGCCCGGGAAACCTTCGAGGAGCTGAGGGACCTGGCGGAGGAATGGGCAGGCAAGGGCTCTGCCTCTGCCCGGGAGCATCTCCTGGAAAGCTTTGAAAGGCTGGGCAGCCTTGCCCTGGATGAGGGAGACATGGCCGGCGCGGAGGCCTTCTTTGAAAAGGAACTGGATCTTTGTACAGAAATGGACAGGGAGACAGGAACGGAGAGGAAGCGCCGCTATTATGCGGCCCGGATGCGGATGAGGGGGAGCAAAGCCGCGTCCGAGGGTGACCTCAAAAGAGCTGAATTATATTTTGATAAGGCTCTCCTGGCCAGTGAGGAACTGGCCTGGCAGAAGGCGGATCCGAAAGAGCTTCGGAACCTGGCCTCTCAGTATGAACTGCTGGGATTCCTGGCCCTTGGACAGGGAGGTCCTGCCGCGGCAGAGACCCTTTATAAGAAGGGTCTGGCCCTCCTGGAGGACCTGGCGGGAGATCCTGAAATACGAAAGGACCTGCCCCTTCGCTACGAGAGGCTGGCGGACATGGCCCTGAAGAGGGATGACCCGGCCGCGGCCCGCTCCCTTTATGAAAAGAGCCTGGCCATACGGGAGGAAATGCCGGCAGAGACCGGGACCAGCCAGGCCCGCAGGGACCTGTCCAGGATCCGCCGAAAGCTGGGGGTCCTGGCCCTTGACCGGAAAGATTTCTCCCTGGCCAGATCACATCTGGTTATGAGCCTGGTGATCGCAAGAGACCTGGCCGGGGTGACCGGGGCGGAAAGGGACTGTCTGGACCAGGTAAGGACCCTTCGGAGACTGGCCAGGCTGGCCCTGGAAGAGAAGGATCTCACCGCTGCCCGGGCCTGGTATGAACAGGCCATGGCCGTCAGTGAGGACCTGGCCGGGCGGGACCCTTCAGCCGCGGCCGTTCGGAACCTGGCGGACCTGAGCTTATCCTACGGGATCTTCCTCTATAACAGGTGCAGGGAAAAAGCAAAGGCCAGGACCCTCTTCGAACGGGTCAGGGACCTGGGAAAAGGAAACGGCGACCAGAGGCTGGCCGCTCTGCATGCCCGGGCAGAAGAGATCCTGGCAAAGCATTTCTGAAATCCGCCCTCTTTCAGGAGCCCGGAACCTGACCTGCTATGATATATGGTACAAGGGACCCTGTTCCGGGCCCCCGGGAAGCAAAGGAAGGAAAAGGAAGCTGGTCCGGGAAGCCTGACAGGACCGCGGGAGGACAGAGATGGAAGGGAAAACATGGCAGATCTTTATCAGCTACAGAAGGAACGGGACAGACGCCCACGCCAGGGTCTTTTATGAAAAGCTCCGGGAAAAGGGATATACCGTATTTCTGGATTTTGAATCGCTCTATTCAGGAGGCTTTGAGGACGCCATCCTGACCGCGGTGGATTCCTGCACGGACTTTATCCTGCTCCTGCCCGAGAAAGGGCTGGACAGGTGCCGGGAAGAGGATGACCTCTTAAGAAAGGAGATCCGGCAGGCCCTGACAGGCGGCAAGAACATCCTGCCGGTCTTCGTCAACGGGTTCGTCATGCCGGACCGGGAAGCCCTTCCGGAGGATATCGCAGACCTGGCAGGGAAGAACGGGATCGACTGCCCCATGGAATACTTCAGCGCGGTCTTTGACAAGGTCTGCCGGAACCTGAATTCCGTACCGGAGGACCGGGAACTCTATGCCGCCCTTCAGGAGCTGCGGAAACGGACCCTGGCCCTGGACCATGGCTATTTCAGGAAGTGGGCATGCATCAGGCTCAACGCCTTTCTGACAGAAAATGACGACTTCTTTGACGGGATCAACCTCACGGATCCCCATGCGGAGGATACCTTCGGCATCACCGGGATCGGATTCACCAGAAGGGATATCAAGGCCATCACGGCGGTCAGCGACTACTGGCAGGATCCCTTCATCCAGGAATACCTGAACCGGCAGGCCGAACTGATCAAAAGGGGCGTCACCATCACCAGGGTATTCATCCTGGAGGAAGGCCAGTATGAAAAGGCCAGAGAACAGATGCGCCTCCAGGCTTCCATGGGGATCCGGGTCTTCTATATCAACAAGGGGAACCCGTATCTGAATCCGGAATGGCTGGAGGAGGATTATCTGATCCAGGATGACTCTCTTCTGGTGGAGATCACCTGCAGGACCCATAAGTTCGAGGGCGAGGCCCGGGAGACAGAGAGGATCACCACCAGCCTGGCAGACGTTTCCATCAAGCTGGAAAGGTTCCAGAGGATCCTGGAAAGATCTGCCAGGTTCACGGAAGAGGACCTTTGAGGTCAATGAAAGGAGCGGCGGGAGAGCAGAGCATGCAGAACGGAATGCGGACCATCAAAAGCTTTACGGTAGACCATCTGACCCTGATGCCGGGTCTCTATGTATCCAGGATCGATGAGAGGGGAGGATGCCCGGTCACGACCTTTGACCTCAGGATGACAGCCCCCGGCCGTGAGCCGGTGATGGAAATGGGGGCCCTTCATACCCTGGAGCATATGGGGGCCACCTACCTGCGTTCGGTCAGGGAGGATATCCTCTATTTCGGCCCCATGGGATGCAGGACGGGCTTCTATCTTCTCATGTTCGGAGACCTGGCTCCGGAGGAGATCCGTCCCCTTCTCATTGAGATGTGCGGATGGATCATGGCCTATGAGGGGCCCGTGCCCGGAGCAAGGCCGGACCAGTGCGGCAACTACAGAGAGCATGACCTTCCTGGCGCCAGGGGCCTGGCGGAAAAATACAGGGAGGTCCTGATCAGGGAGCAGGCCGGCTGAAGACAGGAAGCTGGCCAACTGAACAAAGAGCAGGACAGCTGAATCAATCATTCTCAAAGGGCCGGCAGCGATGCCGGCCTTTTTGCTGTCTTTCCGCGGACAGAGGGCTTGGAAAATCGGATATCGACCCGGATAAGATCGATAAAGGGAACATCAGTGGGAGCGCGTAAAGGGACGCGGATAGGCCCGGATGCAGAAAAGAGTGCTTTTCCCTTCTTTTCGTGGGATAATAAATCTGGCGGGCCGGAGACCTGCCGGGAATCTCGTGCGTCAGGAAGACGCATGCAGGCAGCACGGATTTGAGGGGGAATGAGGATGCGCGGACAAAGGACAGAAGAGCAGGGGAGAACGGAACCCTTCAGTTCTGAGAACGGCCGGTCCGGTGACCGGCCCGGGGAAGACAGTGTGCCCCGGCATCTTTTCGAGATGGAGGCTATCCTGAAAAAGGCGATCCTGAAGATGGACGAGCTGGAGCAGATGATCGCGGAGTTCGAGGATTTCCAGCCCGAGATAAAGAAACTGGAGGCTTACTATACCGGTCAGCAGTGGAAGGATGACTATGCCATGGATGAGGCCGGCTGCTTTCCGGAAGAGCTCAGGCGCGGCGTCCTTTCCCAGGACGGTATCTGGAACATGCTGGAGAGGAACCAGGAACTGATCCGGAGGATCGGAATCGCGGAGGAGGAAAGCCATGATGGAATGGAATGACGGGCTTTATCTTGGAGCAGACGGATGCAAAGGCGGCTGGATCGTATGCGCTTTGGATCATGGGGAACTGATATTTGATCCGTTCAATTCTCTGGAGGAACTGATAGACTGCTATCCGGCATTTGACGCCTTTCTGATCGATATGATCATAGGTCTTCAGAACAGGGCTAAACAAAAACGTCCGGAGGAACCGGCCCGGAAGGAAGCAGGGCCTCGTCGTTCTTCGGTCTTTCCGGCTCCCTGCAGGCAGGCGGTCTATGCTGAAACGGAAGAGGACCAGAAGAGGATCAACCAGGAAGTGCTTGGGAGCAGTCTGACCAGGCAGACCATCCACATCATCCCCAAAATCAGAGAGGTGGATACGTTCATGGACCATCATCCGGAATTCGGGGAAAGAATCCTGGAAAGCCACCCGGAGGTCGCCTTTGCCAGACTGAAGGGAGGTTTTCTCATGACCCGGAAAAAGGACCGGGCAGGACTCGAGGAGAGAGCCCGGATCCTGGAGGGATTTCTTCCAGGTGTCAGGCTGACCGGACTCCGGGAGATATCAAGGAAATTCGGGTGCCGTCCGGACGACCTGCTGGACGCGGCCTGCCTGGCTCTGACGGCAGCCATGAGCGCCCATGGGATGTGTGATACGATTCCGGAGGAACCGGAGCCAGATGATAAAGGCCTTTCCATGAAGCTTACGGTCCCGAAAAAGGACATCCCCCGCCCTGAAAAGAAACAGAAGGTGGCTGTCGTGACCGGCGGCGCCGGCGGGATCGGCAGGTGCATCGCGGAGGAATTCCGCAAGGAGGGGGTCAAGGTCTGTGTGATCGATTCTGCCCCGGGAGACCACTACGTGGGCGACCTTTCCGACAAGGCGGTCCTGGAGGATTTCGCGGAGACCGTGATCCGGGAATGCGGCGGCATCGACTATCTGATCAACAACGCCCCGCCCCTGATGAAGGGGATCGACGCCTGCAGCTATGAGGACTTCCAGAAGGCCCTCTCGGTGGGCGTCACAGCGCCGTTTTATCTCTCCAAGCTCTTTGCCCCTTATTTCCGGAAGGGGGCCTGCATCATCAACATCTCCTCCTCCCGGGACCGGATGAGCCAGCCCCGGACGGAGAGCTATACGGCAGCCAAGGGAGGGATCGCCGCCCTGACCCACGCTCTGGCAGCCAGCTTTTCCGGAAAGGTGAGGGTCAATTCCATCTCACCCGGATGGATCGATACAGGCTTTCATGTCTATGAAGGGGCGGACGCCCTCCAGCAGCCGGCAGGACGGGTCGGGAATCCCATGGACATCGCCGCCATGGTCCTCTTCCTGTGCTCCGACAAGGCGGGCTTCATAACCGGAGAGAATATCTGCATCGACGGAGGGATGACCCGGCTGATGATCTATCATGACGATCACGGCTGGACCTACAGGCCCGAAGACTGAAGCCGCCTTTTTCCAGTATTTCGTTTTTGGATCTTCCGATGACAGGAGAGTTATCAGCAATGGGAATCAGGATCAGACAGGCCCTTCCGGTTGACGCGGAAGCCCTGCTTGCCATATATGCCCCCTATGTGACGGATACGGCCGTCACCTTTGACTATGAGGTCCCCTCCCCGGAGGCATTCCGGGACCGGATGGTCAGGACCCTGCAGACCTATCCCTTCCTGGCCGCGGAGGAGGAGGGGAGGCTCCTGGGCTACGCCTGCGCCGGCCCCTTCAAGGGCCGGGCCGCCTATGACTGGAGCGTGGAGACCACCATCTACGTGGACCGGGACCAGAGAAGAAGGGGGATCGGATATGCCCTGGAGAAGAGGCTGGAGGACATCCTCAGGAGCCAGCACATCCAGAATGTCAACGCCTGCATCAGCTTGCCAAAGGAAGAGGAGGACCCCTTCCTGACCAGAGACAGCATCCTTTTCCATGAGAGGATGGGCTTTTCCCTGGTGGGGACCTTCCATGACTGCGGCTATAAGTTCGGCAGATGGTACCACATGGTCTGGATGGAAAAGATGCTGGGGGACCATCGGGTCCCGGCGGAGCCGTTCATTCCGTATCCGGACCTGGTCCTTCCGTAACGGTGAGCGAGCGGATATAGGCGGGGATTCCAGCCGCGGCTTCTTCATAGTCCCGGCAGGGGATGACATGGATCCTGCCTCCTCCGACCAGCCGGGACAGGAGGATGGGGTGCCAGCAGGGACTCCGCAGGCCGCTTTCCGTCTCCTCCTCATGGACTGCGTAAAAGATATGGACCCTTTTCCCCATGGAAGCGGCCAGGACCATTTCTCCCACCGTACCGGGACAAAGGCCGTCGTCCAGCAGGAAGAGGGCGTCCGTGCAGGCCTCGATCATGTCATATTCCCTTCGTACTATGTCCCGGTCCGTCATATCCTCGGTCTCATAGTAGAAGGGACCGATATAGGATACGCCCGGACAGAGGGAGATCCCGGGATGGGGCTCCAGAAGGAGGCGGACATCCCCCAGGAGCCGGGCCCGGTAGTCCCCGGCCGCCATGTCTTCAAAGCCCTGGTCCCTGCAGTCAAAGGGAAAAGGACCGCCGCAGAATAAAGAGTTCGCCATGGAGGGCTCCTTTCCCGGGATCTTTGGTCCCGGAAAGAGACAGAAAACAGAAAGATCGGTACGATCCGAAGGAACAGGACTATCATACTACAGGATGCCCCGGGTTTCCTTATCAGAAAGTGTTGGAAACAGGGACCGGAAAGGAGAGTCAGGATGATTCAGGTATATTGCTACAGCAGGTGCTCGACATGCAGAAAGGCCCTCAAGTGGATGGATGAGAAGGGCCTTGCTTATACAGTAAGGGACATACAGGAGGACCATCCCGATGAGGAGACCCTGAGGGCCTGCCATAAGAAGACCGGCCTTCCCCTCAGGAAGCTCTTTAATACCAGCGGAAAGCAATACCGCGAGCTGGGCCTGTCCCAGAAGCTGAAGACCATGTCGGAGGAGGACCAGTACGCCCTTCTGGCTTCCGACGGCATGCTGGTGAAGCGCCCCTTCCTGATCTCCGGAGACCTGGTCCTTGTCGGTTTTCATGAGGAAGAGTGGGCTGGTGCGCTCCTTTCCGGCAGAGAGCCGGCAGATGCGTAAGGAGGAGAACGCTGACCGGACCGGTCAGTCAATATATATCCATGAATTAATATAAAAAAATTTGGATCATATATTAAGTAAGTATCATATATAGGATCATTTGAGCTATGAAAAAAATCAATACCGGAGGCATAGGCTTCCTGGAGCCCCTGCCCGGAGCCGGCCGGGACTGGTACTGCGGGATCAGCCGGGACCAGGGCGACCTCTATGAGGCGGAGGAGATCTTCCGGGCCGGAGAGGGGCCTGTCTCCAACCGCATGGTCCTGGTCCGGTATCCGGACGGGGAAGTCTTCTGCCCTGTCCCGGACAGGGAAGGGACCTATATCGATTCTCCCCTGTACCTGAAGGGGACCATCTTTTTCCTGGCCGTGGACTTTCCGGAATCCGTCATCCGGATCCACGCCTTTGACGAGGCCTCCCATCAGGACCGGGTCATGAAGGAATTGGACCTGCGGTCCGTCAGGAACTGCTACAACCTGATGCTGCACGCAGAGCCCCTCTGCCTGACCAGGCAGGGGGATGAGGACGTCTTTGAGATCCTCTGGCCGGAGAAGACCTCCTTTCCTCTTGCTCCCCACGAAAGCTTCTTTCTCCGGGAGGGGGACAGGCTCTTCTTCAGCCGCTGGCAGGAAGAGGGGGAGGGGAGGTCCTACAGGTACTGGGAGGAGACCATCGTCCGGGACCTGGAGGGACAGGTCTTGGAGGTCCTTCCCGGGGACGTCATGCGGATGCCGGACGGAAGTCTCTGGCATATCTCCTGAGAGATCTGCCGGCCGGAGAAAGCAGAGGTCAGGAGGAACAGGAACGGATCAGAGGGAAAGGAGAGGACCAGCGATGGAGACAGAAAGGAATCTGAAGACCGAGCCAGCCGCTCTTTCTGAAGGAGCTGCCGGACAAAAGAGCCAGGCCCGGCAGGCTGGGACCGGCAGGAGAGCCTGTCCGGACGACCCGGTGATCCGGTCCCTGCATGAGAGGAAATCCGTCCGTGCCTTTACGGGCAGGAAGATCCCCGAGGAGGATGTCCTTGCCATCGTGACGGCGGCGGTCCAGGCCCCTACGGCCGGGAACCAGCAGCTCTATACCATCCTCCGGGTCACGGATCAGGACAAAAAGCACCGGCTCTCCCTCTCCTGCGACAATCAGCCCTTTATCGAAGAGGCGGACCTGGTCCTGGTCTTCCTGGCCGACTGCCTCAAGTGGTACAGGGCCTTTACGGAGGCCGGCGCCTCTCCCCGGGACCCCGGGGAGGGAGACCTGCTCCTGGCAGTCTGCGACGCCCTGATCGCCGCCCAGAACGCGGTGACGGCCGCCCAGGCCCTGGGCATCGGGAGCTGCTATATCGGAGACATCATGGAGAACCGGGAGGTCCAGAAGGAGATCCTGGACCTTCCGGACTATGTCTTTCCCGCCGCCATGCTGGTCTTCGGCTATCCCACGGACCAGCAGAAGACCAGACAGAAGCCGGCAAGGGCGGACCTTTCCTTCATCCTTCAGGAGAACGCCTACCACGTCCACAGCGGGGAAGAGCTGAGGGCCATGTTCGCCGGCAGGACCGGGACCCGGTCCTATGAGGACTGGATGAAGGCCTTCTGTCAGCGGAAATACAACTCGGACTTTTCCAGAGAGATGACCCGGTCCGTCCGGGCCTATCTGAAGGAGTACAGGGATAAGGAACAGGGATCGGACGGATGAGAAAGAAGGGAAGAGCAAGACGAAAGAGGAGGGCCGGAAGGGAAAGGTTCAGGCATACCGACAGGCCCGGCTTCTGGATCGGCTTTATCGACTTCTTTACAGCCGGCCTCTTCCTCCTTTTCTATATGCCCCTGGGCGGCCTGCAGAAGGAGCTGGACCAGGTCCTGGGCAGAAGGACCCAGAGATACTGGACCGCCTATGTCCTGGGCATCCCCGACTTCTTTCTCTATACCCTGGTCTGGATGGCCCGTATCTCCGAGGACCTGAAGGACAAGGCCCTGGAGCTGGGGATCGAAGGGAAGCTGACCAGCTTCCGGCACATGTTCCTCTGGAACACCATCGGGCTTCCCCTGATGGGGCCTGCTGTGGCCACCCACCGGTTCTTCGATACCCTGAACAAGGTGGAAAGGGAACTGAACAGGCGGGACAGGCAGAAGACAGATCCCGGAAGAAAGGAGACAGACAAATGCGAAGACCCCTGATCATGCTTATGATGTCCGCCCTGGCGGTCCTGACGGCCTGCGGCATGCCCTTCCAGGTCATGGACAGGGACGGGATGGTCCGGAATTCCTATCACCGGATCACCCAGGAGGAGGCCGCCCGGATGATGGAAGAGGAAGACTCTTATATCATCCTGGATGTCCGGACGCGGGAAGAGTTCGAAAGCGGCCATATCCCCGGGGCCGTCTGCCTTCCCAACGAGGACATAGACCTGGACAGGCCGGAGGACCTCACAGAGGTCCTGCCGGACAGGAGCCAGATCATCCTGGTCTACTGCCGGTCCGGGAACCGGAGCAGGCAGGCCTCCCAGAAGCTGGCCGACTCAGGCTACACCAGTGTCTATGAGTTCGGCGGGATCAATGACTGGACGGGGGAGGTCGTCACGGGCCCCTGATCCGGACTTGAGATAAGCCGGTAAGGCTGATGATAAAACAGGCAGGGATGTATGCTGAAACGAGGAAAGGAAGAGACTATGCGGATCCTGATCCTGAACGGAAGCCCCAGACCAAAGGGCAATACGAAACAGATGATACGGGCCTTCTGTCAGGGCCTTGAAGAGGCGGGACATGAATATGAACAATATGACGTCTGCCGGATGGAGATCAAAGGGTGCCTGGCCTGTGAATACTGCCATGGAAAGGGGCAGGGGACCTGTATCCGGAAGGACGACATGGCCCGGATCTACCAGAGCCTTCAGGAGGCCGACATGCTGGTCCTGGCCTCGCCCATCTACTATCATGGCCTGACCGGTCAGCTCAAGTGCGTCATTGACCGCTTCTACGCGGCGGCCTATCCGGAGAAGCCTGAAAAGCTGGGGAAGATCGCCATGTTCCTGAGCTCCGGCGACCCGGATATGTATGACGGGGCCCTCTTTTCCTACCGGGGCGACTTCCTGGACTATCTGAAGCTGGAGGACATGGGCGTCTTTATCACCACCGGATATGACCCCGGCGTTCCGGAGGAAAAGCTGGAAGAGCTCCGGAGATTCGGGGCGTCTCTTCGCTGAGGGGACAGCGGCCGCCGGAAGGCAGCCGGCGTCATGGACGCGGATCAGAGCCTGTCTGAACAGGACA
>CAMOUD010000048.1 GCA_946626215.1 uncultured Lachnospiraceae bacterium | reverse complement strand
CGGAATGAATTCGGAATGAATAAGGAAAGGATTGAAGTATGGCATTAGCGGATTATACCATCGACAAGCTCTATGACCTGGGAGGCACCATCGCGGCGGCCCTCTTTGACGGACATACCTATCCCTGGGAGGTCCTGGAGGAGATCTCCGGCTTTATAAAGAAGCTGGGGCCTTCCCTGCCGGAGGAGAGGTTCGAGAAGAGGGGAGAGGACATCTGGGTCGCGAAAAGCGCCAAGATCTACCCCAATGTCTATATCGGAGGCCCCTGCATCATCGATGAGGAGGCGGAGATCCGGCCCGGCGCCTTTATCCGCGGCAGCGCCATCGTGGGCAAAAAGGCCGTGGTAGGAAACTCTACCGAGCTCAAGAACGTGGTCCTCTTCGACCTGGTCCAGGTCCCCCATTACAACTATGTGGGCGACTCTGTCCTGGGCGTCCACGCCCATATGGGCGCGGGCTCCATTACTTCCAATGTCAAGGCCGACAACAAGGAGGTCTTCATCCACGCGGGAGGAGAAGACATGGGGACCGGCCGCCGGAAGGTGGGCGCCATGCTGGGCGACTATGCCGATATCGGCTGCAACTCCGTCCTGAACCCGGGCACGGTCATCGGGCCCCATACCAATGTCTATCCCCTGTCCATGATCCGGGGCTGCGTGCCGGCCTTCCATATCTACAAGGACAAGGGCCGGATCGCGGCCAAAGAGGACCGCTGATGGGAGGCGGGTCCGGCATCCTGATCTTCATGGGCCTCTTCGCGGCCGTCTTTTTCCTGGCAGGGATCAGAGACAGCAGGGAGAGGGAGAGGACCAGGAGAAAAAAGCTCATGGAGGCCTTCGGCAGGGTCTCCGACAAGGAAATGACCCCGGAGAGGTACCGGCAGATCCAGGGCTACTTAAAGCGCCATCTCAGGGAGGGCCAGATCGATGAGGTGACCTGGAACGACCTGGACATGGACAGGCTCTATCACCGGATGGACCAGTCGGCCTCCGGCTGCGGAGAGGAGTACCTCTATTACCTCCTCCATTCCCCCATCCTGGACGCGGACCAGGCCTTCTATACAAAGGCCCAGCTGGACTTTCCGGCAAAGGACCCGGACAAGAGGGTCAGGATCCAGGAGATCCTGTCCGCCATCGGGACGGAGGACCGCTATTCCATCTATGACTATCTGGACGTCCTGGACCAGGCCCAGACCCGTCCTGCCCTGGCCCATATCCTCCACGCTCTGGCCGTCCCCCTTTCCCTGGCCCTGATCCTGGTCCAGACCCAGGTCGGCGTGATCTGCTTCCTTCTGGTCATCGCCATCAACATGGTCACCTATTTCCGGGACAAGGCAAAGATCGAGCCTCATCTGGTGACCATGAAATATATCCTCCGCCTGATCGGCTGCGCGGAGAGGCTCCATAAAGAGGGCTGCCCTGTTTTTGACAGGGACATGGAAGAGCTGGGAGAGGCCCTGAAGGTCCTGGCCCCCTTTAAGAAGGGGTCTGCCCTGATCGCCGCCGACGCCGGCGCCGGGAGCGGAAGCCCACTGGATATCCTCCTGGACTACATGCGCTACCTGACCCACGCGGACCTCTGGAAATTCTCCCGGATGCTGTCCCTGGCCAGGGGCAGGGAGGACGCCATCGACACCCTGATCCGGGTCTGCGGCAGGATCGACACCTGCGTCAGCCTGGCCTCCTTTGAGCAGACCCTGCCCAGGGCCTGCAGGCCGGTCTTTGCCGGGGACGGGATCTTTCAGGCAAAGGACATGGGCCATCCCCTTTTAGAGGACCCGGTGCCCAACAGCCTGGAAGCGGAGGGCCCCCTTCTGGTCACGGGCTCCAACGCCTCGGGCAAGTCCACCTTCCTCAAGGCCTGCGCCCTCAGCGCCCTCCTGGCCCAGACAGCCGGGATCGTGCCTGCCTCCTCCTATGAGTCGGGCCTTTTCAGGATCTTTTCCTCCATGGCCCTCAGGGACGACCTGCAGGCAGGCGAGTCCTACTTCGTGGTGGAGATCCGGTCCCTGAAGCGGATCCTGGACGCGGCGGAGGAGCCGGGAAGGCCGGTCCTCTGCTGTATCGATGAGGTCCTCAGGGGGACCAATACCGTGGAGCGGATCGCTGCCTCGGCGGAGATCCTGAAGACCCTGGCCGGGGCCGGCGCCCTGGTCCTGGCGGCCACCCACGACATCGAGCTGACCAGGCTCCTGGAAAAGGACTATACCAACTATCACTTTGAGGAACAGGTCACGGAGGAGGGCGTTGCCTTCAGCTACCGCCTCCTGAACGGTCCCTCCGACACCAGGAACGCCATCCTTCTTCTTTCCGCCATGGGATTTGATCCCTCCCTGACGGACAGGGCGGAGAAGAGGGCGGCCTCCTTCCTGAAGACAGGCGTCTGGGAGACAGATGAATGACAAAAGTTACGATTTTTACAGACGGAGCCGCCCGGGGGAACCCGGACGGGCCCGGCGGCTACGGGGCCGTCATCCGCTTTGTGGACTCCAAAGGCGGGGTCCACGAAAAGGAGCTGTCCCAAGGCTATAAGAAGACCACCAACAACCGGATGGAGCTCATGGGGGTCATCGCGGCCCTGGAGGCCCTGACCAGGCCCTGCGAGGTGGACCTGTATACCGATTCCCAGTACGTGGTCAACGCCTTTGAAAAGCACTGGATCGACAGCTGGCTGAAGAAGGGCTGGGTAAACGCCTCGAAACAGCCCGTCAAGAACCGGGACCTCTGGGAAAGGCTGCTTGCGGCCAAGGCCCCCCACAGTGTACACTTTCACTGGGTGAAAGGCCACGCCGGCCACCCGGAGAACGAGCGCTGCGACAGGCTGGCAACCCAGGCCGCCGACGCCATGAAGGACTGAAGGAGGAAGCCGCATGTCAGAGACCATTCAGATCCGCTACCTGTCCGACAAGGTCGGGCGTCTTCAGAAGATCCAGGACAAGTCAGACTGGATCGACCTCAGGGCGGCCGCCGACGTCAGCCTGAAGGCGGGAGAGTCCGCCCTGATCCCCTTGGGGGTCGCCATGCGGCTGCCCGAGGGATATGAGGCCCACATCGTGCCCCGGTCCTCCACCTTTAAGAATTTCGGGATCCTGCAGACCAACCATATGGGGGTCATCGACAATTCCTACTCCGGAGACGGAGACGAATGGAAGATGCCCGTCCTGGCCGTCCGGGATACCCTGATCCGCGCAGGCGACAGGATCTGCCAGTTCCGCATCATGGAGCGGCAGCCTGCCATCATCTTTGAAGAGACCGACCATCTGGGCGGCCCCGACCGGGGCGGCTTCGGATCCACCGGGATCTCCTGAAACCCGTCCACACGCAACAAGTCACGATAATGAGGTAACACATGAAAATCAGAACCAGATACGCACCCAGTCCCACCGGCCGCATGCATGTGGGCAACCTTCGGACAGCCCTTTACGCCTACCTGATCGCCAAGCATGAGGGCGGCGATTTCCTGCTCCGGATCGAGGACACCGACCAGGTCCGCGAGGTGGAGGGAGCCGTGGACATCATCAACAGGACCCTGGAGGGGACCGGACTCATTCCCGACGAGAGCCCCGATAAGGACGGAGGCGTGGGCCCCTATGTCCAGAGCGAACGGGTAAAGGCCGGGATCTACGACAGATACGCGAAGGAACTGATCGACAAGGGCGAGGCCTACTACTGCTTCTGCACCCCCGAGCGCCTCGCTTCCCTCAAGCAGGTCGTGGGCGGCAAGGAGATCAATGTCTATGACAAGCACTGCCTCCATCTGTCCCCCGAAGAGGTGGCTGAAAAGCTGGCCGCCGGCGTGCCCCACGTGGTCCGCCAGAACACCCCTCAGACCGGCACCACCTCCTTCCACGACGAGCTCTACGGAGACATCACGGTGGACAACAGCGAGCTGGACGACATGATCCTGATCAAGTCCGACGGCTTCCCCACCTACAACTTCGCCAACGTGGTGGACGACCACCTCATGGGCATCACCCACGTGGTCAGGGGCAACGAATATATTTCCTCCACCCCCAAGTACAACCGCCTCTATGAGGCCTTCGGCTGGGAGATCCCTGCCTATATCCACTGCCCCCTCATCACCGACGAGGACCACAAGAAGCTGTCCAAGCGCAGCGGCCATTCCTCCTATGAGGACCTGATCGAGCAGGGCTTTCTGTCCGAGGCCGTGGTCAACTTCATTGCCCTCCTGGGCTGGTCCCCCGAGGGGAACGAGGAGTTCTTCGACCTGGAGGGCCTGGTCAGGGCCTTTGATTATCACAGGATCGGGACCTCTCCCGCGGTCTTTGACTACCAGAAGCTGCGCTGGATGAACGGCGAATACTTAAAGCGGATGGATCCGGCCGTCTTTTACGGCCAGGCCCTGCCCTACCTGAAGCAGGCCATCCATAAGGACCTGGACCTGGCCCACATCGCGGAGCTGGTCCGGACCAGGATCGAGGTCTATCCCGATATCCCCGACATGGTCGCCTTCTTTGAGGAACTGCCGGACTACGATATCGCTCTCTATACCCACAAGAAGAGCAAGTGCAATCCCGAGGTGGCCCTGGGCCTTCTGAAGGAGGAGCTGGCCCTTCTGGAGGCCATGGAGGACTTCTCCAACGACGCCCTCTTTACGGCCCTCAAAGCCTACGCTTCGGAAAAGGGAATCAAGATCGGAACGGCCATGTGGCCCCTTCGGACCGCCGTCTCCGGCAGGCCTGTCACCCCTGCCGGCGCCACGGAGATCATGGAGATCCTGGGCAGGGAGGAATCACTGGCAAGGATCCGGGACGGCATCGACCGTCTGACCGGAGCCCAGGCCTGATCCTTTCATGTCCCGGTCCAAAAAGAAAGCGCTGACTGCCTCCCAGCAGTCAGCGCTGACCCATTCCCGGGGGCCCTGCCTGGTGCTGGCGGGCCCCGGAAGCGGCAAGACCACCGTTCTTGTCGAACGCGTCGTTTTTCTGATCGAATCCCTTTCCCTTTCCCCTTCTTCCATTCTTGTTCTGACCTTTTCCAGAAAAGCGGCCCTGGAGATGCAGGAGCGCTTCCTGTCCCGGACCGGAGGCTCTTATCCGGACGTGACCTTCGGGACCTTCCATTCCGTTTTCTATCAGATCCTCAGGCTTTCCACAGGCAGGGACCTGACTCTCATTTCCGAAAAGGACCGTCTGGCCCTGGTCCGCGGCGCCTCCGCCTCTTCTTTTGGCCCCTCCGGCCATGTGCCCGCTGCCGAACAGGTCCTGTCCGCCATATCCGCCTTCAAGGAAGGCGGCCCCTCCGCTCTGCCGGAAGCCTTCCGGGGAGAGGGGCAGCAGGCCTTTTCCTCCCTTCTTTCGACCTATCAGGACTATCTGTCCGAAAATGACCTCCTTGATTATGATGATATGATCCTTGGATGCAGAAGCCTCTTCGCTGAGAGGCCAGACCTTCTGGCCCGCTGGCAGGACCGCTTCCGCTTTCTTCTGGTGGATGAATTCCAGGACATCAGCCGGGGCCAGTATGCCCTGATCCGGGCCCTGGCAGGCCGGGACAGGAACGTCTTCGCTGTGGGAGACGACGACCAGTCCATCTATGGATTCCGGGGAGCCTCTCCCTCCGTCATGCGGGACTTCCTGCGGGATTTCCCGGGGACCGTGACCATCTCTTTGTCCGACAACTTCCGGTCCACCCGGCGGATCGTCAGGATGGCCGGCAAGGTCATCGCCTGCAACAGGGACCGGTTCCCCAAGAAGATCCGGGCCGCCAGGAGAGAAGAGGGCCGGATCCCGGAGATCCGGAGCTTTGTCTCCGTCCGGGACCAGGACCAGGCCCTGATCGAAAAGCTGAAGGCCCTGCCAGTCTCCGAGCTGGAAGAGACGGCCGTCATCTGCCGGGACCATGTCAGGCTCCGCAGGATCTCGGAGGCCCTGGCCGGGGCGGGGATCCCGGTCCCGGGCCTGGAGGGCAGGCCCGACCCTCTGGAGGCGGAGCTGGTGTCCGACCTTCAGACCTATGTCCGCCTGGCAGGCCAGGCGGGAAGGGGAGCCCTGAAGCGGGAGGACCTCATGGGGGTCCTGAACCGGCCGGTCCGGTACCTGACCAGGGAAAGCCTGCCCGGACCTGTCCTTTCGCTGAGAGACCTGCAGAGGCCGGGAGCGCCATCAGCCCTGGTCCGTCTGGCCAGGGACCTTTCCCTCCTTTCCCGCATGCCGGCGGGCAGGACCCTGTCCTATATCATCCGGGGCATGGGCTACGGGGCCTTTGCCGCGGAAAGGGCGGGCCTCAAGGGAAAGGACCTGCCTGCCTTCCTGGTCCGCCTGGAGGAGGCGGGCAAGGGGGCGGCCTCCCTTTCTGACCTGGCCCTTGTCCTGGAGGAGTCCGCGGAGGGCAGAGAAAAAGGAGGCGGGCCGGCCGGAGAAGGGGTCCGCCTTCTGACCATGCACGCCTCCAAGGGCCTGGAATTTGACAGGGTCTTTCTCCCTGATCTCAACGATGTGATCCTGCCCGGCCGCCGGTGCAGGACCAGGGACCAGGAGGAAGAGGAGAGACGGCTCTTTTACGTGGCCCTGACCAGGGCCAGGAATGAGCTCCATCTCTACTATATCCGGGGCCGGGAGGGGGACAGGCTCATGCCTTCCCGCTTCCTTCTCCCTCTGGGGGTCAGGCCCTAGGAGCCGGGCCCTCCATGGCCATGGAAGAGCCCCTGCCCAGCTCGTAGAAGGCCAGGGCCGAGGCGGCGGCCACGTTGAGGGAATCGACCCCGTGGTACATGGGGATCATGACCGTGAAGTCACAGGAGGCCAGGGTGGCCTCTTTGAGGCCCGCCCCCTCGTTGCCCAGGAGGACCGCCAGCCTGTCGGCCTGCGCCAGGCGGGGATCCGTCAGGAGCATGGAATCTTCCCGGAGGGCCATGGCGCAGGTCAGGAAGCCTTCCTCATGGAGGACCTTGCCCAGGTCCAGCTTAAAGCCCCCCTTCACCTTCTTGGGCAGGATGCACCAGGGGATCTGGAAGCAGGTCCCCATGGAGACCCGGGCGGCCCTCCGGTAGAGGGGGTCCGAGCAGCCGGCGGTCATGACCACTGCGTCCATGCCCAGGGCGGCGGCGGACCGGATGGCGGCCCCCACGTTGGTGGGATTGGTGACCTCCTCCAGGACGGCCAGCCGCCTTTTGCCCGGGGCCAGGTCCCGGAAAAGGACTTTGGGCTTCCTCTTCATCAGGCAAAGGAGCCCCCGGATCATCCGAAAGCCCGTGATCTCCACAAAGACCGGCTCCGGGACGGAGTAGACGGGCACATGGGAGAGCAGGGGCAGGACCCGGGAGGCGTCCCCTCCCTCCTGGCCCCGGACGATCAGGGCGGACAGGGGCTCGTAGCCCGCCGCCAGGGCCCTGGCGATCACGTTGGGGCTCTCCGCCACAAAGAGGCCGGGATCAGGTTCATAAAGGTGCTTGAGCTCGGTTTCGTCCATTCCGTAAAGACGGGTCTCCGGCGCGTCTGAGATATCCAGCTGAATCAGCAATTGTTGCGCTCCTTCCAAAGCCGCGGTCTCCTTTGGCTTTTAAGTCATTCCTGTTTATGATAAAATTATAATACATATGCAGATATTGATTTCAACATAAAAGTCCGGAGGAAAAGCTATGATCTCCATCAATCAGACATCCGACGGCGTCATGGAACCGGGCGTCCGGGTCCTTTCCGCCAGCATTACGTTCAGCGCTGTTTTCCGAAACGCCGGTGCCTGCTGCCTGGTCCTTTTCCGCCTGTCCGACGGAGAGGAGACGGTCCTGCCCTTCCCGCAGGAGACCAGGATCGGCGCTCTGTATACCATGTCTGTTTCCGGGATCGATCCTGCCGCCTATGCCTATCTGTTTGAAGAGGACGGCAGACGCTTCCCTGACCCCTATGCCAGAAGTCTTGTCACGGTGAAGACCGCCCGGGGCCCTGTCCGCGCCTGCGGCTTTTTCCCCGTGCCCGAGGAAATGCTTCCCCTGGAGGACCAGGCGCCTGGCCTGCCCTGGCCGGACCGCTTTCTCTACTGCCTCCATGTGAAGGGCTATACCGCCTCCGATACCTCGGAGACCCTTCTGCCCGGCACCTACCAGGGCCTGGCTGAAAAGATCTCCTATCTCCAGTCCCTGGGCGTCACGGACGTGGAGCTCCTCCCTGTCTATGAGCTGAAGGAGACCAGGAAAAGAGGAGGCACGGGCATCCTTTATGAGAAATATCCTTCCGACCCCAGGACCAGGATGGCGGAGCCCGATCCGGGCCGCTATCCCGTGGACAGCTTCGGCATGCCCATGAGGAAGAACCCGGATATCCGGGACACCAACTACTGGGGCTTCGGCCCGGGCTTCTATGAGGCCCCCAGGGCCGCCTACGCCGCCTCCGGCGACCCCCAGCAGGAATTCGCTTCCCTGGTCCGGTCCTTCCATGAGGCCGGGATAAGGGTCATCCTGCAGATGTATTTCCCGGGCGCGGTCTCCACCCAGGACCAGATCCGGGCCCTCCGCTTCTATGTGACCCGGTACGGGGTGGACGGCTTCCACCTCAAGGGGGACGTGGCGTCTCCCGCCTCCCTGGCCCAGGATCCCGTCCTGGCGGATACGGACCTGATCTATTACGGCTTCCCCTACGGGACCGAGGACAAGGGGACCGGCCCTTCCCGCCTGGCCGAGTACAGGGACGACTATATGAAGCTCCTGCGGCGCTTCGTCAAGAGCGACGATTACTGCATGCAGGACTTTGTCCGGGAATTCCTCCAGGTGCCTGACGGCAGGGGCAATATCCGCTTTGTTTCCGCCTATGAGGGCTTTACCCTCAGGGACCTGGTCTCCTATAACGAGAAGCACAACGACGCCAACGGCGAGGGCGGCATGGACGGCGAGTCCGACAACCTCAGCTGGAACTGCGGCCAGGAGGGCCATACCGCCAGGCTGGAGGTCAGGCAGCTCCGCAAGCAGCAGATCAAGAACTTCCTCTGCCTCCTTTTCCTGTCCCAGGGCACTCCCTGGATGGCGGAGGGCGATGAGCGCTTCAATACCAGGGACGGCAACAACAATCCCTGGTGCCAGGACAATGAGACCGGCTGGGTCGACTGGACCCTGACCGATGACGCGGCCGAGATCCTCCACTTTGCCAGGGTCATGTCCGATTTCAGAAAGGACCACGCGGTCCTGCGCATGAAGACTCCCTTCCGCTGGCAGGATCCCAGAGGCCTGGGCTTCCCTGACCTGTCCCTGCACGGGGCAGAGGCCTGGAAGCCGGATCTGGGGAGCTTCTCCCACAGCCTGGGCGTCATGTTCTGCGAGAACTATGCCGAAGAGGAGAGGGACCTGTCCCTTCTCTACATAGCCATCAATACCCACTGGGAAAACGCCTCACTGGGCCTTCCCAAGCTTCCTGCCGGCTTCAAGTGGGACCTGCTGGCCGATACCACCCTGACAGCGGGCTTTACGGACAGAAGGACCCTTCTGCCGGACCAGCATCAGGTCGTTCTCCGGCCCCGGTCCATCCGGATCCTGAGGACCACCTGGGTGGGCATCGCCCGGAAGGTGCCGGAGGCAGTGCCTGTCAGGGGAAGAAAGCTCCCCTGGCCGGGCCTTCAGCCCTACCGTCACAGCGCCATGGAGGCTGAGGACAGGCGGCGGACGGCAAGCCCCCGCTTCCGGGACCGGGTCTACCGGAGCCGGACCCGGTGACGGGAATCAGTAAAGGACAAAGAAGTATGAAAGCACAACCTTCGCCGCAGCCGGACAAGGCGCTGGCGCATTTCAGGACCATCGTCCGACATAAGAAACTGGTGGCCCGGGGCTGCTTTGCCGTGGGCCTCTACCGCCAGGGGCTCCTCCACGATCTGAGCAAGTTCTCGCCCACGGAGTTCCTGGTGGGGGCCCGCTACTTCCAGGGGACCCGGAGCCCCAACAACGCGGAGCGGGAGACCATCGGCTATTCCTCGGCCTGGCTCCACCATAAGGGACGGAACCTCCACCACTTTGAGTACTGGGTGGACTACAACCTCCGGGGAGACCTGGACGGGAGGATCATCATCCCGGTCAAGATGCCCGGCCGCTACGTGGTCGAGATGGTCATGGACCGGATCGCGGCCTGCAAGGTCTACCGGGGCGACGCCTATACAGACCGGGACGCTCTGGACTACTATCTGGCCGGCAAGGCCAACGTCCTGCTCCATCCCGAGACGGCGGCCCTGCTGGAAAAGCTCCTCAGGATCCTGGCCGAGGAGGGGGAGGCCTATACCTTCGCCTATATCCGCCGCCGCCTGAGAAAGAGGCTCTGACCTTTCATGGCCAGGACAAAGAAGGCGGCCTTTCCCGCTGAGGAGGACCCGGCAGTCCACGAAAGGTTCCGGGCGGCCATGCGGCAGGTCATCACCCTGGAAACAAGAGAAAGACACGGAATCGGCATGCAGAAGGAAAAGACTCTGCATGCCGTTTTGAAGTGCTTCAAGGAGCCGGACCCGGACCGGCAGGAGATCCCCATCGGGAATTATATCGCCGATATCTATAACCGGGAGGGGATCACGGAGATCCAGACGGCCCATCTGGGGAACCTGAGGGAAAAGCTCAGGGCCTTCCTCCCCCTCTATCCCGTCCGGGTCGTCTATCCCATCGCCCGGAAAAAGGACGTGATCTGGATCGATCCCGGGACAGGAGAGGAACTGAAGAGGAACCATTCCACCCACCGGGGATCCTACTATACGGCCTTTAAGGAGCTCTACCGGATCCGGCCCTTTTTGCGGGAGCCCGGCCTGACCCTGGAGCTGGTCCTCCTGGACATGGACGAGTACCGTCTCCAGGACGGCTGGTCCCGGGACGGAAAGCGGGGGTCCCACCGTTATGACAGGGTCCCCACGGCCTACTGGTCCTCCCTGGTCCTGGAGCGGCCAGAGGACTACATGCAGCTGGTGCCGGCGGACCTCCCCGAGCCCTTTACGGCCGCCGAGCTGGCCCGGGCGGCGGGCTTTCCAAAGGCCCTGTCCTCCACGGTCCTCCTGATCCTGACAGAGATGGGCTGCACGGTCCGGACGGGGAAAAGAGGCCGGGCCTATGAATACAGGACGGCCACCTTCTAGGGGAAGGCCTGTGTTGACAGCCGTGTTATAGTAAAGAGTAGACGATGCCCCGGGAGGCGGGGCCTTTTTATGATGCCATTTGAAGACGGACAAAGCCGGGCCCGGTCCCGGAGACCTGGAAGGACACCTATGGAAGATATGGATAAGAGAAGACCGGAGGAGGAAGGAACGAACTGGACAGAGGAGATCATGGACTGGCTGAAATGCATCCTGACGGCCATCGTCCTGGTCTTTGTCCTCAATACCTTCATCATCATCAACGCCCGGATCCCTTCGGCCTCCATGGAGAATACCATCATGACCCATGACCGCCTGATCGGCCTGCGCTTTGCCTACTGGTACAGCGCGCCCCGGAGGGGGGACATCGTCCTTTTCCGCTATCCCCTGGACGAGAAGACCATCTATATCAAGCGGGTCATCGGCGAGAGCGGGGACCATGTGGAGATCCATGAGGGCCGGATCTATATCAACGGGTCTGAGGAGCCTCTGGAGGAGCCCTATCTCAAGGAGGAATGGGTCAGCGACAACGACGGCTATGTATTCGATGTGCCGGACAGGGCGATCCTGGTCCTGGGCGACAACCGGAACATCTCCCAGGACGCCCGCTTCTGGGCGGACCTGGCCATAGAGGAAGGCCTGGCGGACAATGCGGAGGAGGCCGAGCGCTTCACCTATGTGACCGACGGAGAGGTCCTGGGCCGGGCCGTATGGAAATACTGGAAGGGCTTTGACCTTCTGACAGACAACTGACAGAACGATTCAGACAGCAGGAAAGACTATGACGATGAAAAACTATACCTTCAGTGCCCCGGCGGAACAGACCGACCGGGACGAGGCCGCCAGGCAGAAGGCCTTCCTGGAGAGGGCCCGCCGGGACGTGGATGACCTGGCCGCCCGCCTGGGCCGCAGGCCCACCTGCCATATCAATACCTTCGGCTGCCAGATGAACGCCAAGGATTCGGAAAAGCTCCTGGGGATCCTGCTCGCGGCCGGCTATGAGGAGACCGAAAGCGAGGACGCGGACCTGGTCCTTTTCAATACCTGTACGGTCCGGGACAACGCCGACCAGCGGGTCTTCGGGCGCCTGGGCCGGATCTCCCACTATAAAAAGAAGAACCCCGCCATGAAGATCGGCATCTGCGGCTGCATGATGCAGGAGCCCTCCAACGTGGAAAGGATCCGGAAGTCCTACCCTTACGTGGACCTGATCTTCGGGACCCACAACCTTTTCCGCTTCGCCGAATACCTCTGCGAGGTCCTGGAATCGGACAAAAGGATCGTGGAGCTCTGGAACGCCACGGACAGGATCGTGGAGGACCTGCCTTCAGACCGAAAATACCCCTATAAGGCCGGGGTCAACATCACCTTCGGCTGCAACAACTTCTGCACCTACTGCATCGTCCCCTATGTCAGGGGCCGGGAGAGGAGCAGACGGCCCGGCGAGATCCTGGAGGAGGTCAGGACCCTGGTCTCCCAGGGCGTAAAGGAGATCATGCTCCTGGGCCAGAACGTTAATTCCTACGGCAGGGACCTGGGCGATGACATCACCTTCGCCCGCCTCCTGAAGGCCTGCGCCGAGGTGGAGGGCGTCCGCCTGGTCCGGTTCATGACCCCCCATCCCAAGGATTTCTCGGATGAAGTCCTGACGGTGATCGCGGACCATCCCAATATTTCCCGCCATATCCATCTGCCCCTCCAGTCCGGATCCACCAGGGTCCTGAAAAAGATGAACCGGCGGTATACCAAGGAACAGTATATAGCCCTGGCGGAAAAGATCCGGAAGGCTGTTCCGGACGCCTCCATCACCACGGACATCATCGTGGGCTTCCCCACGGAGACCCATGAGGACGTGGACGATACCATCGACGTGGTCCGGAGGGTGGGCTTTGACAACGCCTTTACCTTTATCTATTCCATGCGGCGGGGCACCCCCGCGGCTACCTGGGAGCAGATCCCGGAGGAGATCAAGAAGGCCGAGTTCCAGAGGGTCCTGACCGTGGTCCAGGAGACCGCCAGGAAGCAGGCCGAAAGGCTGAAGGGAAAGATCCTGCCCGGCATGGTGGAGGAAGTCAACAGCCAGACAGAGGGCTATGTGACGGCCCGGCTGTCCTGCAACATGATCGTCCACATTCCGGGCGACGCCTCCATGATCGGACGGATCTTCAACATCCGGCTGGACAGGTGCTGCGGCTTTTATTACTTCGGAGAAGCGGTAGGTGAAATTTGAAGAAAGACATTGACATGGCGGCCCTGTCCCCCATGATGCAGCATTATCTGAAGACCAAGGAAGAGTACCCGGACTGTATCCTTTTTTACAGGCTTGGCGACTTTTATGAGATGTTCTTTGACGATGCCGAGCTGGTGTCCCGGGAGCTGGAGCTGACCCTGACGGGCAAGCAGTGCGGCCTGCCCGAGCGGGCCCCCATGTGCGGGGTCCCCTACCACGCCGTGGATATCTATCTGACCAGGCTGGTGGAAAAGGGCCATAAGGTCGCCATCTGCGAACAGGTGGAGGACCCCAAAACGGCCAGGGGCATGGTCAAACGGGCCGTGGTGAGGATCGTGACCCCCGGCACCAACCTGGACATGGAGTCCCTGGACGAGACCCGGAACAACTACATCTTCTGCGTCCACTATGATTCCTCCATGACGGGCCTGGCGGCCGCCGACGTGACCACCGGCGAGTTCATCATGACCCAGGTCAGGGACAGAAGACGGATCTATGATGAGATCGTCCGGATGAACCCCTCCGAGATCATCTGCAACGACGCCTTCCTCATGTCCGGCATGGACATCACGGACCTGCGGAGCCGGATGGGCATCGCGGTGGGGACCGTGGACAGCCGGTACTTTGACGATACCCAGGCGGCTGCCCTCCTCCTCAGGCACTTCAGGGTCTCTTCCCTGATCGGCCTGGGCATCGAGGACATGAAGGCCGGGATCCCGGCCGCAGGCGCCCTCCTCCGCTATCTCTACGACACCCAGAAGAATTCGGTGGGCAACGTGACCCGCCTGACCCCTTACCTGCCCGGGACCTACATGCTCCTGGACTCCGCCACCCGGCGGAACCTGGAGCTGACGGAGACCCTCCGGGAGAAGCAGAAGAGGGGGTCCCTGCTCTGGGTCCTGGACCGGACCCGGACCGCCATGGGGGCCCGCCTCCTGCACCGGTTCCTGGAGCAGCCCCTCATTGACAAAGACGCCATTGAAAGACGTCTGGATGCGGTGGAGGCCCTGACGGACAATTCCGTGGACCGGGACGAGATCCGGGAATACCTGGGCCCCGTCTACGACCTGGAAAGGCTCATGACCAGGATCAGCTATCTTTCCGCCAATCCCCGGGACCTGATCGCCATGCGGTCCTCCCTGAAGATGCTGGGCCCCATCCGCAGGGTCCTGACGGTCTTTGAGGAGGGAGACCTGGCCGCCGTCCGGGAGGACCTGGACGACTTTACGGACCTGATCGGTCTCCTGGAGGCGTCCATCGAGGATGAGCCGCCCCTCCTGGTCAGCCAGGGCGGGATCATCAAGACCGGTTACGACAAGGAGATCGACCGCCTGCGGGAAGCCAGGACCAAGGGAAAGCAGTGGCTGTCCGACCTGGAGGCCCGGGACCGGGAAAGGACCGGGATCCGGAACCTCAAGATCAAGTTCAACAAGGTCTTCGGCTACTATTTCGAGGTCACCAATTCCTTTAAGGACCTGGTCCCGCCCGACTATGTCCGCAAGCAGACCCTGGTGGGGGCCGAGCGCTATACCACCCCCGAGCTCAAGGAGCTGGAGGACACCATCCTGGGGGCCGAGGACAGGCTGAATACCCTGGAGTATGACCTTTTCTGCCGGGTCCGGGACCAGGTGGGCGGATCCATCGAGCGGATCCAGAAGGCCGCCAAGGCCGTGGCCCTCCTGGACGCCTACGCCAGCCTTTCCGTCTCCGCGGAGCGGGGCCGGTATGTCAGGCCAAAGCTCAATGACAAGGGATATATGAAGATCAAAGGCGGCCGCCACCCGGTGGTGGAGCGGATGCTTTCGGGGGAATTCATTCCCAACGATACCCAGCTGGACATGAAGAAGAACCTGATCGCGGTCATCACCGGCCCCAACATGGCCGGCAAGTCCACCTATATGCGGCAGGTGGCCCTGATC
>CAMOUD010000047.1 GCA_946626215.1 uncultured Lachnospiraceae bacterium | reverse complement strand
CTAAAGGGTCGTGGTTTCTACCGAATCAATAATTATGAAAAAGAACCTGAAAAGAGCAGGAGCTGCGCTTCTGGGACTGACACTTGCCGCCTCTTCCCTGGCAGGATGCGGATCAGGCACGGATTCCGCCTCCGCGGAAACGTCTTCCGCCGCCTCCTCCAGAGAAAGCACCCTTTACAGGACCCTGGACGAGATCAGGGAAAGCGGCACGGTAAGGATCGGCGTTTTCTCCGACAAGAGCCCCTTTGGCTACGTGGATGAGAACGGTGAGTACCAGGGCTATGATATTTATCTGGCAGACCGCCTCGGCAGGGACCTGGGCACCGAAATCGAATACGTCTCCACCGAAGCCGCGAACCGGATCGAGTACCTCCAGACCGGAAAGGTGGATATCATTCTTGCCAACTTCACCGTCACCGAGGAACGGGCCCAGGAAGTAGACTTCGCCCTCCCCTACATGAACGTGGCCCTGGGCGTCGTGTCCCCGGATTCCGCAGTCATCGAAAGCCTGGACCATCCTCATGACCGGAACCCCCCCATCCTGAAGGCCCTCTTCCGGGCCCACCTGGAGATCGTCCGCGTCATGCCCCAGATGGTCCTGCTCTTTATCGTCTACTTCGGGACCACCAGGGTCTTTGGCTGGAACCTCGGTCCCGAAGCCTCCGCCATCCTGGTCTTTGCCTTCTGGGGATCCGCTGAAATGGGAGACCTGGTGCGGGGCGCCCTGATCAGCATCCCGCGGATCCAGTATGAAAGCGCCATGGCCCTGGGCATGGATCCCGGCCAGGTCTTCCGGTATGTGGTCCTGCCCCAGTCCCTCAGAAGGCTCCTGCCCCTGTCCATCAACCTGATCACAAGAATGATCAAGACCACCAGTCTTGTCATGATGATCGGCATCGTGGAGGTCCTCAAGGTGGGCCAGCAGATCATTGAGGCCAACCGGACCAGCTCTCCGAACGCGGCCTTCGGCGTTTTTGCCTTTATTTTTCTTTTGTATTTTCTGATCTGCTGGCCGGTCAGCAGGTTCTCTTCCTTCCTGGAAAAGAGGTGGTCAACATGAGTCAGCCGCTGTTAAAAGTCAGCCATCTGCATAAGGAGTATGACGGAAAGGTGATCCTGAAGGATCTGGACCTGGAAGTGGAAAAGGGAGAGGTCGTTGTCATTATCGGCCCCTCCGGCTGCGGGAAAAGCACCCTCCTTCGCTGCCTGAACGCTCTGGAGGATATCCAGGGCGGCCAGATCCTCCTGGACGGCAGCCCTGTCCTGAAAAACGCCCGGGATATCTCCTCCATGCGGCAGAAGATCGGGATGGTCTTTCAGAGCTATGATCTCTTCCCCCACAGGACTATCCTGGACAACATCCTTCTGGCGCCCCTGAAGGTCCAGAAGCGGAGCCGTCCGGAGGTCCTTCAGGAGGCTATGGACCTCCTGGCCAGGGTCGGCCTTTCAGACCGCGGCCAGGATTATCCCCGGCAGCTTTCCGGCGGACAGAAACAGAGGATCGCCATCATCCGGGCCCTGATCATGCATCCGGAAATCCTGCTCCTGGATGAGATCACGGCCGCTCTGGACCCGGAAATGGTCCATGAAGTCCTGCAGGTCGTCCTGGACCTGGCCAGGGCCGGCAGCACCATGCTGATCGTGACCCATGAAATGGCCTTTGCCAGGGCCATCGCAGACCGGGTCATTTTTCTGGAAGAGGGGGAAATCGCGGAAGAAAGCGGAAATCCCGGAGAATTCTTCCTCTCTCCCGGAACAGACAGAGCCAGGCAGTTCCTCAAATCCTTTGAATATTGAGGGCGGTTGTGCTATAAACAGACAGAAGAAACAAAGCTCCGGGAGGATACAGAAAGCATGAGCACCGAGAAGACCATCACAAGAGAGGCCGCCTTCGACCTCTTAAAAAAATACAACAAGGACCCCTTCCACATCCGGCACGCCCTGACGGTGGAGGCCGTCATGGAATGGTACGCCAGGAGGCTGGGCTATGGAGACGAGGCTGCCTACTGGGGCATCGTGGGCCTCCTCCATGACATAGACTTTGAGCTGTACCCGGACCGCCACTGCCTGGAGGCCCCCCGGCTCCTCAGAGAGGGCGGGGTCCCGGAGGATATGATCCGCGCGGTGGTCTCCCACGGCTATGGGATCACCGTGGGATGCGGGACCACCCTGGACACAGAGCCCAAGCGGGAAATGGAAAAGGTCCTCTTTGCCGCGGATGAGCTGACCGGCCTGATCTGGGCCGCCGCTCTCATGCGGCCCTCCAAAAGCACAAAGGACATGAATCTCAAGTCCCTCAAAAAGAAATACAAGAGCAAAGGCTTTGCCGCCGGCTGCTCCCGGGACGTGATCGAACGGGGGGCCGCCCAGCTGGGCTGGGACCTGGACCGGCTCCTTTCCCTGACCCTGGAGGCCATGGCGGACTGTGAGGATACCATCCTGGCCCGGGTAGAGGAAGACCAGGCCGAATAGAAAGGGCGCAGGGAACAGAAACAAGAAACGTACGGAGCGGCAGGAAGAACGCGGGAAAAGACTGCCGCGCATCATAAACCAGGAAAGGATGCCCTCCGCGGCCTGCCGGCCGGGGAGGGCATCCTCTCTTTTTCTTTTCTGTCTTTCTCTTTTTTCTTTTCTGTCCTGTTCTCTTTCTCTTTTCTGTCTTCTCTCCTTTCTCTTTCCTGTCTTTCTCTCCTTTGCGTCTTTCCGCCCTTTCTGACTTTCCCTCCTTTGTTTTCCGTTCCTCTTTGCTGTCTGCTTCTCTTCCTCAGCCCTCCCCGGGCGGGACACCGCCCGGAGAGACTGTTCTTATTCCGTCTTTTTTCCGGCCGCCTTTACCTGGTCCATGACCTCTCTGGCAAAGTCGTCCTGCTTCTTTTCGATCCCCTCGCCGGTCTCGAAACGGACAAACTCGCGGAGGACGATCCTGCATCCGCAGGCCTTGCCGACCTGGGCCAGATACTGGCCTACGGTCTGCTTCCCGTCCTCAGCACGGACATAGACCTGATCCAGCAGGCAGATCTCTGCCAGCTGCTTGTTCAGCCTGCCCGCGACCATCCTCTGGACGATGGCCTCAGGCTTTCTGGCCTTTTCAGGGAGCCTTTCGTTCTCCTCCAGGGTACGGGCCAGAAGGATCTCCTTCTCATGGGCCATATAGTCCTCAGGGACCTGGTCCCTGCTGATATAGCGGGGCCTCATGGAAGCGATCTGCATGGCCACGTTCCTGAGGGCAGTCCTGACCTCCTCCCGGCCGCCTTCAAATCGGGCGTCCAGGATGACGCCGATCCTGCCTTCGCCGTGCAGATAGGTCACAAGGCAGCCTTCCTCGTCCTCGACCCTGGCGAACCTGCGGATGACCAGCTTTTCCTTGATGACAGCGGTCAGCTCAGCAAAAGCCTCCCTGACGGTCTTCGCGGAATCCTCCTCCCAGGCCTCCTCCAGGAATTCCTCCACGGTCCCGGCGGACGAATGCAGGGCCTGCCTGGCCGCGGCCTCCGCGAAGGCGCGGAACCGTTCGCTTCTGGCAGCGAAGTCTGTCTGCGAATTGATCTCAATGACGGCTGCCTTTGTGTCCCCCTCCCGGGCGATCCGGCAGATGCCCTCCGCGGCGGTCTTGCCGCTGTCGCCGCCTGTGGCCATGCCCTTCTTTCTCAGATACTCCATGGCGGCTTCCATATCGCCGTCCGTCCGGACAAGGGCCTTTTTGCAGTCCAGCATGCCGGCACCGCTTCTTTCCCTAAGCTCTTTGATCATCGCAGCGTTCACGCTCATCTCTGGTCTCCTTTCTTTTCAGGCCTCTTCCGCCGTTCCTTTCCGGTCCTTTTCCGCTCCTGTTCTCCGGCGGGCGCCTGGTATTTCCTCATTTCCGTCCCCATGATACACCAGGGCGAAGGTCCCTGTCCCAGGGGGGGGAGAAAACAGGCAAAGGACTGTGAAGGAAACAGCCGGCCTGAGAAATAAGACAGAACAGAAGACAGAAGAGAGAAAAGACAAAGGAAAGAGAAGGAAGAAAGACCGCGGCCCGGGTCCCTTTCACAGGGGTCCCGGGCCGCGGCCTCACCTTAATAGAGGACTTCTATGCTGTTTTCCCGGAAGATCTCCATCCACTCCGCGGAGGGCTTCCTGTCGGTGATCAGGATATCGATCTCCTTCAGGTCCGCCATCTTCGCGAAGGCGACCCTTCCGAACTTGGTATGGTCGACCATGAGGATGACCTTGCTGGCCCTGGCGATCATGACCTTCTTGAGTTCATTTTCCTCCTCATGGGCGTCATAGATCACCGAATCCTTGCCGATCCCCTTGCAGGAGATCAGGGCCATATCGGTGAAGTAGGAACTGAAGGTTCTCTTCACGATAGCCCCGGTCAGGGACAGGGTGGACCTGTCCACGATGCCGCCGGACAGGATGATCTGCATATCGGCCCCGTCCAGGTCCCGGACAGGCCTGGCCGAATAGGTCAGGACCGTGATCTCGGTCCTTCCCTGGATGTACTCCAGGGCCTTCTGGACCGTGGAGGAGGCGTCGGCCGCCAGGATCCCCTTCATGGGAAGGATCCCGGCCGCCAGCTCGGCGATCTTTGCCTTTTCGGCGGTCTGGCTGCCCGCTCTCCGGTCATAGTCCATGGAATCGGAAGGATCCTGCTGGCTCAGCACGGCTCCGCCGTAGGTCCTGGCCAGGATCCCCTCCGCCTCCAGCTTATCCAGATCTCTCCGGATGGTCTCTTCCGTTACGTCGAACCTGAAGCTCAGGTCAGAGACCACGACTCTCCTGTCCTGGCGGATGGTCTGTCTGATTTCCTCCAGCCGCTGTTTCTGGGTCATGGGTCCCACCTCTGCCTTTCGATCAGCTGTCTGCCTGCAGTCTTACTTATCCAGGGCCTCGGCCATGTCGCGAATCAGCTGGACATCAGCGGGATCGAGCTCCAGCTCGTCAGCTCTGGTATTCTTCCGGATCTGGTCCACGGTGGTGGCGCCGGAAAGAAGAAGGACCTTGTCGCCCTGGGCCAGGATCCATGCCATGGACAGGTCAGCGACCGCGCAGTCATACTTCTCGCAAAGGGGCTTCAGTTCATCCAGGAAGTCCATGACCCTGGGCATGTTCTCAGGCTGGAACCACTTCTTGGGGATCTGGGCGCCTACGGGCTTGTAGTCTCTGGGAAGGGCGCCGGAAAGAAGGCCCATCTCCAGGGGGCTGTAGGCCTGGAGGGCAATGCCCTCTTCCCTGCAGAGGGGCAGGAGCTCGTCTTCTACGGCCCTGTCCAGAACGCTGTACTTGGCCTGGATGATATCCACGCCGCCGCAGCGGACATATTCACGGACATGGTTGATATCCACGTTGGCCGCGCCGATGGCCCGGATCTTGCCCTGGGCCTTGAGCTCCTGGAGGACGTCCATGGTCTCTTCAATGGGGGTCATGTAGGGCTCGACTGCCTGCCAGTGGGACATATAGATGTCGATATAAGGGGTCTGGAGCCGGCGGAGGGACTCGCCGATCTCATGACGGATGGAATCGGGAGACAGGTTCTTGTAAAGCTGTCTGTCTCCGACCTTGTTGAAGAGAGCTCCCTTTCTGTCCCAGACAATGCCGAACTTGGTCTGGACGATGACTTCCTCGCGGTCCATGCCCTGGAGGGCCATGCCGACGATCTCTTCACTCTGGCCGAAGTTGTAGCCGGGGGCAGTGTCCAGAAGGTTGACGCCCAGCTCCGGGCACTTGCGGATGGTGTTCAGGCAGTCGTCCAGCGCCTTGTCGCCGCCCCAGGCCGGGCCGCCGCCGATGGCCCATGTGCCCAGGCCCATCCTTGAAACGGGTTTGTCCAGTGTACCGATCTTGACTTTCTTCATGATGCTTCCTTTCTGATGCGGAAGGCCCTGTTAAATACATGTCAGGACCCTCCTTGTAAAACAGTGCAGCAGCCGGGGCCGCTGCACTGAGTGTGCTTGTCTTCTTTTCCGGGGATCAGCCGCCCAGGTAGGCCTTCTTGACATCCTCGTTGACCAGCAGCTCGGGGCCGGTGCCCTCGATGACGGTCTCGCCGTTCTGGATGACGTAGGCGTAGTCCGCGAACTTCAGGGTCTCAGTAGCGTTCTGCTCGACGATCAGGATGGTGATGCCCATGGCAGCGATCTCCTTGATGAAGCCGAAGATCTCCTGTACCAGCTTGGGCATAAGGCCCAGGGAAGGCTCGTCCAGGATCAGGACCTTGGGGTTCATCATCATGCCCCTGGCGATGGCGACCATCTGCTGCTCGCCGCCGGACAGGGTCCTGGCTGTCTGCCTGGCTCTTTCCTTGACGCGGGGGAAGAGGCGGTAGACCTCCTCCAGGTTGGCATGGAGCTTGGCAGGATCCTTGATCATGTAGGCGCCCATCAGGAGGTTGTCCTGGACGGACAGGTCGCCGAAAAGATGTCTGCCTTCGGGGACCATGGAGATGCCCATTTCAGCCAGCTTGTAGGTGGGCATGCCGGCGATGGACCTGCCCCTGTAGAGGATCTCTCCGCCCATGGGCTTGATGGTGCCGGTCAGGGCCCGCAGGGTGCTGGTCTTGCCGGAGCCGTTGGAGCCCAGGATCGCGATGATCTGGCCTTCATCGACCTCAAAGGATACGTCATGGACGACCTCGACATAGCCGTAGCCGCAGCGAAGGTGTTTGACTTCAATAATCTTTTCACTCATCTGTATCCGAACCTCCTCCCAGGTATGCGCTGATAACTTCAGGGTTGGAAGTGACTTCTTCAGGCGTGCCGACCATCAGGAGCTTACCGGAAACAAGGACCACGACACGGTTGGAAACGGTCATGACGACGTCCATGTTGTGCTCGATGGTCAGGATGGAAACGCCCATCCTGTTGATCTTGAGGATCAGGTCGACGGCGTCCTTACGCTCGGTGGCGGTCAGGCCTGCCATGGTCTCGTCCAGGAGCAGGAGCTTGGGGTCCGTTGCCATGGCGCGGGCGATCTCAAGACGTTTCTTCTGGGCAACGTTGAGCTTGCCGGCCAGCATGTCCTTCCTGTGGGCCAGGTTGCAGAGCTCCAGGGTCTCCTGGACCTTCTCCGCCGCCTTCTTCATGTCTGCCGTGTGCATCAGGGCACCGACCAGAACGTTCTCCGTTACCGTCATCTCATTGAGGGACTGGGGGATCTGGAAGGTACGGCCTACGCCCAGTCTGGCGATCTCATGGGCCTTCTTCTGGGTCACGTCCTGTCCGTCAAAAACGATGGATCCCCTGGTCAGGGTGTGGGCGCCGGAGACGGAGTTGAAGAGGGTGGTCTTGCCGGCACCGTTGGGACCGACCACGCCGACGATCTCGCCTTCACCCACGTTGAAGGTAATGCCTTCATTGGCCATCAGTCCGCCGAACTGCTTGGTTGCGTCTGTGATTTCCAGAATATTTCTCATTTTGCCGCTCCTTCCTTGCTCGCCTTGCGGTCCATGTACTCCCGGATCTTAGCAGGAAGCGTCAGCAGGCCGCCGGGCAGGAACAGTACGATGATGATGACCAGGCAGCCGTAGAGGACCATGTCCAGGCCGCCGTACTGGCCGAGGGAAGCGCGGGTGAACTCGGACAGGCACTCGATGACGATGGCGCCCAGGATGGGGCCGAAGACGGTGCCGATGCCGCCCATGACCGCGACCAGAACGATCATCATGGATACGTTCAGGGTCATCATGCTGGCAGGGTCGAAGTAAAGCATGTACTGGGCATAGAGAGAGCCGCCCAGGGATACGATGGCAGCGCTGAGCATGTAGGCGCGGACCTTATACCTGGAAACGTCGATGCCGACGGAGGCGGCCGCGTCCTCGTTGCCCTTGATGGTGCGCAGATAGTAGAAGAATCTCTTCTTGCTGAGGATCTTGGTCACGGCCAGGACGATCAGCATGATGACGAAGTAGAGATAGTAGTAGACTCTGGGATCCTTGAACTGAAGGAAGAGGATGGGGTTCACGCCCTTCTTGAACATGTTCACGCCCTTGGCGCCGTTGGTGAACTCCATGTTGACGCAGATATACCGCATGCATTCCGCCAGGGCCATGGTGCAGATGGCGAAGGCGTGGCCCTTCAGACGAAGAACGGGCTTGCCGATGACCCAGGCGACGCAGGCGCAGAAGCACATGCCGAAGGGGATGGCGATCCAGGGAGACAGGCCGAAGTACTGCAGGGGCAGGCCTACGCAGTAGGCGCCAAAGCCGTAAAACATGGAGTGGCCGTTGGAAACCTGGCCGCAGAAGCCGCCCATGACGTTCCAGCCCATTCCCAGGATGGACCAGATCACGATCAGGATCAGAAGGTTATACATGAACAGGCTCTTTGTCAGCTGCGGAAGTATAAGGGCAATCACGATCAGGACAGCGCCGATCGCCAGCTGCTTTTTGCTGTAGTCTCCGAATAATGTCTTCAGCATATCACTTACCTCCGAACAATCCCTTGGGCTTGAACTGCAGGATCAGCATGAAGATCACGCAGACGCCAAGATACTTAAAGGCGGTATTGAAGTACACGCCGGTGAGTGAGTCGACAAGGCCCATGATCATGCCGCCGACGATCGCGCCTTCGACGGAGCCGAAGCCGCCCATGACGACAGCGATGAAGCCGAAGAGCTGGAAGTTGCCGCCGACACTGGGATAGCAGTAGTAGTAGTAGGAAAGGGCGCAGCCCGCGGCGCCGGCGATGGCGGCGGAGAGGCCAAAGGCCAGAGAGTAGGATTTCTCCGTATTGATGCCCACCAGCTCGGCTGCCGTCTTATCCATGGAGGTGGCCCGGATGGCCTTGCCCTGTCTGGTCTTGTTGAGGAACCAGAGCATGAAGCAGAAGATGCAGATGGCGATGATCAGGGGGATGATCCTGTTCTTGGCGATGACCAGGGGACCGATGCTGAAGGCGCCGTCCATGCCGGTGTTCTGGATGGTCCGGAAGGTGCCTCCGAAGAGCATCAGCATTCCGTTGACCAGGACCATGGAAAGGGCGAAGGTGATCAGTCTCTGGGAAAGGGTCGGGCCCTGCAGGGCCTTGTAGATGATCGTCTTATAGATGCAGAAGCCGAGGACAAAAAGGACGCCCATGCAGAGGGGCAGGGCCAGTACGGGAGGAAAGCCCGTGGCTGTTGTGAAGAAATAGGCGATGAACATGGCGATCATAAGGAATTCGCCCTGTGAGAAGCTCAGGATTCCCATAACGCCCCATACGAGAGCGATACCCATGGCGATCATCGCGTAGACGGTGCCGTTGATCAGGCCCTCGTAGATTGCCTGGAGAAATGTACTCATACTGTAACCTCCGATTCACAGCTTTTCTGAAAGGGAGAGGGCTGCTGCACGTGGGTGCGGCAGCCCTCCTTTACAGGATCCGGGGGACCCTCTTACTTATTGCTGATTACCTGGCAGACCATGTGGGAGCTTCAAAGACAGCGTCCGCGTTCTTGGCGTTCTCAGGATACACGGTGACATAGGAGCCGTTCTGGACCTGGGTCACAACGCCGGTGGCTGCGGTGTTCTGGTTGTTCTCATCCATGGAGATGGACTCCCAGGGCATGAAGATCTGGGCGCAGTCCACATCGGGGTTCTTAAGAGCCTCAGCCAGAGCTGCGGAATCGGTGGTGCCGGCCTGGTTGATGCAGGCAGCGATCAGAAGAACGTCCGCGCAGTCCTTGGACATGCCTTCGTTGAAGGCGATGCCGTTGGAGTAGCTGGGATAGAGCTCCTGGAGGGAAGCGATGCAGTCCTTCTCGATGTCGGGTGCCCAGCCGCCGGTGGAGTAGACATACTCGGTGTCGGCGCCAAGAGCGGAGAAGAAGTCGTCAGTGACGAAGCCGCCGCGCTGGCCGATGAGCATCTTGGGGAACCAGTCCTGATCCTTCATGGTCTTCATGAGCAGGATAACGTCGGTGGCATAGCCGGCGACCATGAGGCAGTCGGGGTTGGCATCCTTAAGCTTGATGACCTCAGAGGAAAGGGAAGTGGAGTTGGCGGCATAGGTCATGTTCTCAACGACTTCGTAGCCGTACTCAGCAGCCTTGTCGACCTCGACGGTAACGATGTTGGCGCCGAACTCGGAGTCCTCGGACAGGAAGGCAACGGTCTTGATCTCGTGACCTGCCGCGTTGGCTTCGTCCATCAGCTTGTAGGAGTCGTCGATGTAGGTGGCGTCGGTCAGGTTGTAGCGGAACAGCCAGTCATAATCTTCTGTGCCGTCGGTCAGAGTCACGGCGGAGCCTGCTGTTACCAGCGGGACCTCGTACTGCTCTGTGATAACGGAAATGGCCTTGGACATGCCGGAGGTCAGCTGGCCGGTGATGGCAACGCAGCCTTCCTCGGAGATCAGTCTCTTGGCTTCGGAGGTAGCGACGGTGGTGTCGCCCTTGGTATCGGCTTCGACCAGCTGGATCTTGGCGCCGCCCAGGTTGGGAAGGCCCGCGTCTGCTGCCAGAAGCATGTTGATGTCGCCGTGCTCTTCGTTGATGATGTCAACGATCATTTCAGCGGCCCAGGTGACCTGCTGGCCGTTCTCGGCGGATGTGCCGGTCAGGGGAGCCAGCCAGCCGATCTTGATGACGTCGCCGCTGGCCGCGGGAGCTGCCTCAGCCTCTGCCGCCGCGCCGGTGCCTGCTTCCGCCGCAGGGGCGGCGCTGCCGCCGCTGCCGGAGCCGCCGCAGGCTGCCAGAGAAATTACCATAGCTGCCGCGAGCAGCCCGCTGATAACCCTTTTAAACTTCATAACGTTTCCTCCTTGATTGTTGAAAGGTTTTTGTGCCTTCAGCAGGACCCCTCGCCCTGCTTTGTTATGCAATTACTATACACTATTATTTCTTCGAAAACAACATCAAAACCGTAGAAAACAACATATGAATGTTGTTTATTTTTACCAAAACAAGCATTTATATCTTTGTTTTATTCTTTTATCCGCAGAAACACAGATTTCTGATGTCCGTTTTCTTTTCCCCTCAGGCCTGTCCTGTGGCTTTCAGATAGTCCTCGAACCGTCTGTCCGCCTGGTCCCTGGTCTTCAGGGCCCTTGTGGCGCCGGCCGCTTCCACGGAAATGGAAGCCACGGCGTTGGCGAAGCGGGCGCAGTCCGCCAGGTCCCTGCCCTCCAGGATGGCGGTGATGAAGCCGGAGGCGAAGTTGTCGCCGGCCCCGATGGTGTCCACCAGCTTCGAGTGGGGGTAGCCCGGGATCAGGTGCCGTTCGGAAGCGCTCTTTGCCAGGGCTCCCTTTTTGCCCACCTTGACGATGACGTTCTTCACGCCGCAGGAAAGGAAGATATCCGCGATGGCGTCCACGTCCGTCTCGCCGGTCATCAGGCTGGCCTCGTCATAGTTGGGGAAGAAATAGTCCACCATGGAAAGGGCTCCCCGGATGTCCTCCAGGGTCTCTCCCAGGCGGGGCTTGATCATGTCGGCGCAGATGATCATGCCGTTCCTTTTGGCTTCGGCAAATACCTCTTCCATGACCGCGCCGGTCAGGAGGGGATTGTTGAAGAAGGAGGCAAAGGACAGGAGCCTGCCCTCCTTCAGGCAGGAAAGATCCAGCATGTCCCGTCTGAACTTCCAGAGGCTTCCCTGCCGGTTGGTGATAAAGGTCCTCTCTCCGTCCGGCGTGACCAGGCCCACGTTGATGGAGGTGTCCAGGTCCGGGTCCATGACGAACCAGGTGGTGTCGATCCCGTTCCGGATGCAGTGGTCCTGGATATAGCCGCCCGGCACGTCCATGCCGCTGCATGAGACCAGGGAGACCTTCTTGCCCAGCCTGGTGATGATGGTGGCCTCGTTGATGGCGTCGCCCCCGATGGTCATGGCTATGCCGTCCACCGGATAGGACTCGCAGTCGAAGACCTCCCGGGTGAGCGGCCCCAGGGGCAGGTCCACCACCGCGCCGCCCAGAGCGATCACATCGAATTTCTTATCCATAGGTCCTGACATCCTCTGCTTCAGGCCTTGCCGTCAGCGCCGAAGAGCACGATCTTCTCGATGGCTCTCTGCTTGACCGCGTCGCGGACCGCCCTCTCCAGCTCCAGGAAGGTGTTGTCCTTGTTGAGACGGACAGCGTCCATGGCGGCGTTGCAGAGCTCGGTGTGGATGTTGATCTTGGATATGCCGCAGCGGATGGCTTCGCGGATGTCCGCGTCCGGGATGCCGGAAGCGCCGTGAAGGACCAGCGGGACGGAGACCTTGTCGTTGACGGCGGAAATGATGTCAAAGCGGATCTTGGGCTCCGCGGAATAGTTGCCGTGGACGTTGCCGACCGCGACGGCCAGGGAATCGCACTCGGTCCTCTCCACGAACTCGGCGGCCGTGTCGGGATCGGTGTACTGGTAGCCGGCCAGGGCTTCCTCATAGACAGTCTCGTTGCCCACATGGCCCAGCTCCGCTTCTACCGGGATCCCCAGGGGATGGAAGTAGTCCACGACCTCTCTGACCAGGCGGATGTTCTCCTCGAAGGGGAAGGCGGAGGCGTCTCTCATGACAGAGTTCATGCCGTGGTTGTAGGCGTTCTGGACGATCTCCAGGCTGCGGCCGTGGTCCCAGTGGTTGATGACCGGGACCGTGGCCTTCTTGGCCATGGATTCCATCATCCAGCAGAAGTCCTCGAATACGGTATTGCCGACAAAGCCGGTGCCGAAGGAAATGATGATGGGAGCTCTGGTCTCCTCAGCGGCGTTGATGACGCCCATCAGCATCTCGGCGTTCCATACATTGAAGTGGGGGATGGCGAAATGTTCCTTTTTGCCTCTCATTTCCCAGTATCTGATATCAGCTAACATCTTTTTTCTCCTTATCTTTTATGTGATCAGCGCCTCGCGCGTGAACGTACGGATCCGGTCCTTCTCAGGCCTCTTCAGGCATTTTGATGACTCCCTTGATGATCTCCGCCTTCTTGTTCACGGAATCATCGAAGGCCTGCTGGACGTCGGCATAGTCGTAAATGTGGGTCACCATGGACCTGACGTCGAAGACGCCGTTCGAGATGGCCTCGATGGTCATGGGATAGTTGTTGGCGTAGCGGAAGGAGGTCTGGATGGTGACCTCGCGGTTGATCTTGAGGAAGTCCACGGGGACTTCTCTGGACTGGGTGCCGACCATCATGATCCTGCCGCCCCGGCCCACGATCTTGATGGCCTGCTGGGCCGTGATGACGGCGCCGGCGGTCTCATAGACGATGTCCGCGCCCAGGTCGCCCAGAAGCTCGCGGCACTTCTCCACCGTGTCCTCTTCCATGCCGTTGATGACATGGGAGGCGCCCAGCTTCTTCGCCATTTCCAGGCGTTTGGGCATGGTGTCGACGCAGATGATCTCTCTGGCTCCCAGGCTCCTGCAGCCCTGCAGGGTCATGAGGCCGATGCAGCCGCAGCCCAGGATGACGATCTTCTCGCCCAGCCTGGCGCCGCCCAGAAGGGCCGCGTGCATGCCTACGGCGGCGGGCTCCACCAGGGCGCCCTCCATGGTATCCATGTTTTCAGGCAGCTTGTAGGTAAAGTCTGCCGGATGCCTGATGTAGTTGGTCAGGGCCCCGCGGTAGTTGGGCTGGGTGGCCAGGAAGTCCACGTCCGGGCAGATGTTGTAGCGGCCGGACAGGCAGTACTTGCACTTGCCGCAGGGAACGCCGGGCTCCAGGTTGACGCGGTCGCCCACCTTGAATCTGGAGACCATCTTTCCGGTCTTTACGACCACGCCGGCAGCCTCATGGCCCAGGCCGATCTTCTGATTGGGATCCTTGGGGGGAATGAAGGGGCCGAACTGGAAGCCGTGGACGTCGGATCCGCAGATGCCTACATATTCCACCTTGATGACGACGTCATTGTCGCCGGGTTCCGGGACCGGAGCCTCCTTGATGACCATCCGGCCGGGCGTGACCAGGATCGCTTCTGTATTCTTCATATCAGTCCTTTCCATCAGTCCTCGTCTTCGAGCTCGTCGGAGTCATCGGACGGATCATAGTCATAGGTAAAGATGCACTTGATGGCTTCCTTCTTTGCCATGGCGTCGAAGCCCTCCTGCCAGTGGGACAGGCCCATCCTGTGGGTGATCATGGGCTGGACTTTGATCTGGCCGGCGGCCAGAAGGCGGATCGCGTTCCTCCAGGAGGTGGAATCATAGGCCATGTGGCCGATGATGGACTTGTTCCAGGAGGTGATGTCGTTGATGGAGAACTCAAGAGGCCTGAAGCCCATGCCGACGCGGACGACTTCGCCGTTGGGACGGAGCATCTCGATGGCCTGCTTGAGGGCGATGTTGGCGCCGGAGCACTCCACGACCAGGCCCAGGTTGTCCCTGCCGCAGATCTCGGTGCATCTGGCGACGACGTCTTCCACAGAGCCGTTCACGCAGTGAGTAGCGCCCAGTTCCTTCGCGATGCCGAAGCGGACCTTGGTGTCATCCTGAAGGCCGACCATGACGATGTTGACGGCGCCCATGATCCGGGCGATCTGAACGGCAAAGAGGCCGAGGGGGCCTGTGCCGAATACGACCACGTCCTGTCCGGGCAGGAAGGAGGACTGCTGGGCAACGGCCTTGTAGGCGTTGCAGATCGGGTCGAGGACCGCCGCTTCCTCATACTTGACGCCTTCGGGGATCTCCCAGATGGCGTGCTTGTGGATGGCCAGGATCTCACCGGGGATCTTGCAGTACTTGGAGAAGCCGCCGCCCCAGGTGTTGTTGTCCAGACCGAGGTTGACCTTCTGCTCGCAGCAGAGGAAGTCGCCTCTTTCGCAGGCGGGGCAGACGCCGCAGACATGGGCGCTGTTGTCGGATACGACCCTCTGGCCCACGTGCCAGTCCCTGACGTTGCGGCCGACCTTGACGATGTCGCCCGCGAACTCATGGCCGCGAATGGAATTGAACTCGTCAGATCCGTTCTCGACCTGCCAGTGCTTCATATCCGCGCCGCAGATGGCGGCCGCTCTGATCCGCACGATGATATCATTGGGGCCGCACTTGGGATAAGGTGCCTCGATCATCCTGTAGCCGCCGAATTCCTTGCCGTAACGGGCCAGAGCCATCATTTTCTTTGACATTCTTTCTTTCCTCCTTAAAGGCGAGACTGAAACGATTCCTATGGTCTGATACTAGCACAGTAAATCTGCAATTACAACATAATAATCTTTGTTTCAGACCGATTTATTCGTGTTTCACACATATGAATCCCTGCTTTTGTGGATTATTACCATGGAGATATCCTGATAAATCTTTGTTTCAGACACGTATATCTTCTGCCCCCTTCCTGTCTTTCTGCCCTCTCCTCTTTCTTTCCTTCCCTATTCTTTCCTTCTCCCGCCCAAGGGGTCGAGTAGAGAGGAGGATTACTCCCCCTCCCCCTCACAGATCCGGACGTGCG
>CAMOUD010000046.1 GCA_946626215.1 uncultured Lachnospiraceae bacterium | reverse complement strand
GTATCACGGTCTCCAAAACCGTTCATGGGGGTTCGAATCCCTCTTCCCCTGCTCACATGTAAGAAAGACCGTCCTTTATCATGAAGGACGGTCTTTTTGTTGTCCGCAGGAAGCGGCGGGAGGCCGGGGACCATGGACTTGTGCCAGGAGGGAGCCGCTCAGACAGCTTCCGTACAGGCAATCCCGCGCGGGGATCCGGCGCCTGACGGCAGAACGGAACAGAAGGATACAGGAAAGAGCTTCCCGGTACGGCCTGCGCAGCCGTTCCGGGAAGCTCTTTCGCGTGTCCGGCCAAGAGGGGATGCGGGGAGAGGAAAGATTTATACATAAGGCGGATGTTGTATGTTTATCACAAATTGGTGCAATTGAAGCACAAAACATGCACAAAAAGAGACTGAATGGATAAGAAAGGCCTGTTTGGTCAATTCTGCGCGCATCTTCATTTGTTATAATTCACAGTACAAAAGGAGTTTGTTAAACAAATATGATTGCGCGGGGATACCTATGACTGTTTTCAATGATATGAATAGAGCCGTGTCCTCGTTCAGGACAGCTTCCCATGAACCTGGTTTTTCTGTGTATGAAATGGATCAGGACGGGAACAGGGGCGAGCTGGTTTGCTGCCGGGATCTCTTTCCGGGCGTAAAGGCGATTTGCTTCCGGCTGGAAGAATTCGACTGTTCACGGCCTGTCCGGACTGAAGAGGGATGGATCGAGCTCCATGGCTGCCTGGAAGGCAGGTTCGAATGCGTCAGTCAGCATAACCGGAGCCACTATATCAGCTCCGGGGACCTGGCAGTGGGGGCCGCGGGCCGGTTCCTTTCTCAGGGCCGGATCACCAGCGGGAGCTACCGCGGGATCACCGTCTATCTCCAGCCCGGGACCATGGCCAGCCAGATGCCCGATACCTTCCGGCGCATGGAGGTCAGCATGGACCGGCTGAAGGAGACGCTTTCGGAAGAAGGCGCCTGCCATGTGATCCGGAGCTGCCCGGAAATGGATTCGATCCTCTTTTCCATGCAGTCCTGCTTTCTGGAGAGGAACAGGGCCCTGCTGAGGCTGAGGACCCTGGAACTCCTTGTCTACGTGGAAAGCCTGGACCTGAAAAGCACCGGCGGGGAGACGGCATATCTGAGCAAGAAGCAGGTCGTCATGGCCAGGGCCGTGCATGAGATCCTGGTCTCGGACCTGTCCAGACATACGACGATCGACCAGATGGCCCGGGATCTGCATATCGGCGCCACCTTCCTGAAAAACGCCTTTAAATGTGTATACGGCGTTTCCATCTATCAGTTCCAGAAGGACCTTCGTCTGGAAACAGCCCAGAGGATGATCCGGGAGACGGAAAGAACCTTTACGGAGATCGCGGCCTCTCTCGGCTATACCAATGCCGCCAAGTTCTCCTCGGCGTTCAAGGCAAAATTCGGAATCACACCTACCGCTTACCGGCAGCTCTGTCTGGAATCGGGAAGGCGTTCAGCCGTCCGGAGGACAGAGGAAGAATGAAGGCAGGAAATAAGATATATGAATCTGACCCAGATCGTCATTTCTGACGCCATCAGTATGTATCTGCTCCTGGTCCTGCTCCTTGAAGCCAGATTCGAAGTCCTCATGGATGAAAAGGAAGGAGGGGAGATCAGGTACCTGATCTACGCGACCATGCTGTCTTCCGGATTAGATCTGCTCGTATCTCTCGTGGACGGCAGGCCTGGACGGATCTTCCGGCTCGTGAACTACTATGGGAATAACCTTCTCTATATCACTCCGGTCCTCATCATCTGGCACTGGCTCAAGTTCATCCGCTTCCTCCGCAGGGACCTGTATGAGACTGAGGAGGAGGCCGTCAGGCGGATCGGGATCATGAGCATCCTTCAGATCCCCAGCGCCATGATGCTGGGATTGGCCCTGCTGCAGGTTTTTTATCCGGTCCTTTTCATGGTCGATGAGAACAATGTCTACCACCGCCTGCCCATGAGCTGGTACGCCGTTCTCAATATGCTCTTCTACGTAGCGGCGGGCTTTATTTATTTTTATATCCTGGGAAAGGACCGGTTCAGGAAAAAGAAGGTCCTTTTCTTCCTGGCCCCGATCATCGGGGGGACCTTTCTCCAGTTCCTGGTCCCCGGCATTTCCACCATATATTCCTCCGTTACGGTCGGCCTGGTCTGCTTTTACATCAGCTGCAACAATGAGCTCATGTTCAAGGACTGGCTGACAGGCCTGCTGAACAGGACCTGCTATCTTTCCGGAGAGACCCAGGGCCTCTTCCCGAAATACAGGAGGATCGGCATGCTCATGATGGACCTGGATGACTTCAAGGGAGTCAACGACCGGCATGGACACGCGGAAGGAGACAGGGCCCTCCAGATCCTGGCAGGCGCTCTGAAGAAGGAGGCGGACTGGCGCGACCTGGTATTCAGGCTCGCGGGCGACGAGTTCCTGGTCATCACCTTTTCCGAAGAGGAGGGCTATCTGGAACGTTTCCAGGCAAAGGTCCGGGAGAGACTGGCCAATGTCTGCTCCGGAATGCCCTATCAGATCAGGGTCACCGGCGGGGCGGCCTGGAAGGAGGAGGCGGACCGGGGCATGGACAGTATCCTGAAGAGGGCGGACGCCGCCATGTACCGGGTCAAGGCCGGGAAAAAGGCAGGAGAAGGAATACAGGCCCACACATAAAAAAGGCTGCGCGCGGCAGCCTTTTTTCTATGTCTGAAGGAATGGGGGGATTCAGTTTCCCGCGACGGCAACGTCCGGGATCAGGACCGCCAGGGGCCCCTCATAGGTGCTGTCCCGGAAGGTCTCGGTGGAGAAGATCAGCCTGCCCTGGGATTCCAGAAGGCTTCCGTTGACGGAACCTCCGGTCAGAGGGGTGACAGACCCGTCCTTTTCTTCCCGGAGGGCAAGCCTGAGCTCGCCGGCGAAGTGGCCGTCCATTTCATCCATCTGGAAATCGGAAAAGCTGACGGCTTCCAGGGCGCCGGTCTTTTTCATGTCCGCGTAGGACATGGTGCCGGCCTTCAGGACGACCTTTTCATAGGAGCCTGTCGGCTCGATGCCCAGGTAGGAAGCGAATCTGGCTCCTCCGTGGATGAGAGCCAGGCGGCCGTCCCGGATGAGGGTCCTGTCCTTTAAGGGAATCCCCTCTTCGCTGTAGGGCCTGGCGGAGGTCAGGGTCAGGTCCAGCCTTTCGCCGCCGTCCATGGTCCCCTGGATATCATCGCCCAGCTTCCAGGTGGAGTAGCCGGGATAGATGAAGGCGGAGGAGGACCGGGTGACGTAGAAATCCAGGAGCTGCCGGACTTCTTCGCCGGTGAGGATCACGGAATGCCTGCCGGCCGCGGGCGCCGCCTGGGCCCTGGCCCTCAGGGACACGTCCCGGATCCCGCTTTCCAGCTTCTCCTTCAGGGAAGCCAGGTCCAGGTCTCCGTAGGAGAACTGCCGGTACTGCTCCACGTCGGAGGGCTCCGTGCACTGGGTCACGAATTCGCCCCAGACAGAGTCCCTTCCGTAGGAGACGTCCGTGCCGCGGGAGTCCAGGATCCGGACAAGGGACCTGCGGATGAAGATCTCGGCCGAATTGATAAAGGCCGTTTCCGTGCCCTTTACGGACAGAAGGACGTCGGCCACCGCCTCCGCCGCCTCGGTCAGGGACATCTCCCTGTAGTCAGCTTCCGATTCCCGGAAGGGGGCCGTCGTCTTTTCCGGGAGGTCATACCAGGGGTTCTTTACAAAGGAAGCCGCGTAGTAGGCGCTGCGGATCTTCTCCCGGATCTCCTCCTGCGAGGAGCCCGGCTCGATGAAAATGACGGTAGATCCCCGGAACCGCTTTCCTTCTTCTTCAAAGTCCCGGAAGACCTCGACCCTGGTCTCTGTCATGTCTGTAAGGCGGGGCATGTCCAGCTGCCCTTTGATGAAATAGAGCTCGGCCGCCCGGGTGCCTGACCGGGTGATCCGGTAGACCTCCACGCCTTCCTGTTTCAGTATTTCAATGATGTGGTCCATGATTGCCCTTTCTGTACTCTGTTCGTTTCTTCAGCCCAGACGGATCCTGGCCCTGATATAGGGGCCGCCGTCGGAGACCTTGACCCATTCCTTCCATCCCTTGCCGCAGGCGCCGGACCCGCAGTGCTCCACTGTGTCAGAGACCATGGAGATGGACTTTAAAAGGTCGGGCACATAGCCGGTCAGGACGATGGGGCCGAAGACCCGGCCGGTCAGCTTTCCGTCCCGGATCTCCTTTCCGTAGGAGACCATGCACTGGATGCCCCAGTTCTTGGGGTCCTCCATGCCGCTGGTGGGGCAGTCCAGAAGGAGACCGTCCTGAACGGAGGCGATGATGTCCTCCGGCCTGCTGGTGCCGGCGGTAAAGAAGGTGTTGGTCATCCTGGTATAGACCTTGTGGCCCACGGATTCCCGGCGGCCGTTCCCGGTGGGCTTCGTGCCCAGTCTGGCGGCGGAAACAGCGTCGCTGATGCCGGAGACCAGGATGCCTCTGTCGATGATCACCGTATCCGTGGCCAGGTTCCCCTCGTCATCGAAGAAGAAGGTGGCCACGTCCTCGTAGGAGGTGGCGGCCCCGTCCTTCATGGTGACCAGGCCGGAGGCGACCTGCTGGCCTATGCAGGACCTGGCCAGGGCCCGGTCCTTGACGAACATGTCCATTTCCACGCCGTGGCCGAAGGCCTCGTGGACGATCATGCCGGTCACGGTGGGAGTGCAGACGCAGTCATAGACGCCGGGTGTCAGGGGCCTGGCGGCCAGAGAGGCCCTCACATGCTCCAGGGCCCTTTCCGCGCAGGCGGGGAGGCTGTCCAGCAGCTCCGCTCCTCCCAGAAGGGAAATGGAATCATAGCCGTTCTTGACGGCCTCGCCCTTTCTGGCCATGGAAAAGACGGCCCCGTCTCCGAACATGATGTTCTGCTCCAGGTCCCTGTCCGCGGACAGGAAGATCTTGTGGAGGATCTGATAGTTATAGCGGACGGAGCATTCCAGAAGGCTTTCATCGGCCTTCAGGCCTTCTTCCCGGATGGAGACCAGGCGCTCTACGATGGCCCGGTCCCCCAGGTCCCGGGGGTCTGTCTTATAGGAGGTGCTCTTTGCGAAGCAGAGCTTCTCTTCGGAAGCGGCAGGGGTAGGGACCCTGTCGTAGCGCTCTGCCATGCGGGAAAGGGACTTTTCGAACCGGTCCAGGATCTCCGGGATCTGGTCCCCGGTCAGGGAATCCCCGCTGTATTCCATGTATCCGCCGCCGGAATAGACCCGGGCGGTGAAGCCCCTCTTTCCGAAGGTGGTGTTCTCCTGGATCCGGATCCCGGACCTGCTGACGGAGTAGTTCTTCATGGCGGCGTCCGTCGCCAGGATGGACGCGTAGGGGTAACGCGCCTTCAGCGCGTCCAGAAGCTCCCGGAGGACCGGGCGAAGCCTTGTCAGGTACTGACTGGACTGAACTTCCATATGTTCTCCTTTTTTTTTGCGATATGTACAATGATGCGGTACAGGTCAGTATACCACAGGCGCTGATTTCCGACAACAGCGTCATATTTGCTCTGTACAAAAGCGGTCTTTATGATATAATACCTAAAGTCATGGCGAAAGCCTCAGCGGGGCTGAGGCTGAATTGAGGGAGAAAGCAGGATACTTTGAGCGACAAAGCAGATCATAAGAGGAAACTGATACTGGAAACAGCCAGGCAGATCTTCCGGGAAAAGGGATTCAAGGATGTCACCATGAAGGACATAGCGGAGCGGGCCGGCATCAGCCGGGGCGGGCTCTATCTTTATTTCCCCTCTACGGAGGAGATCTTTCTGGAGGTCCTCCGGATGGAGGCGGCCGAGTCTGACGATACCTTTGAATCCGCCCTGTCCGCCAACGCGACGGCAGCGGACATCCTCCAGCTCTTTCTGGAGGAGCAGAAGAAGGAGCTTCTGCAGAAGGAAGGGACTCTGACCATCGCTTCTTATGAGTATGCCTTCTCCCACAGGGAGAGCGAAAAGGCAGTAGCCAGGAAACGGTTCCAGAAGGCCGTCCAGATCATCGAGCATCTGATCCGGGCCGGTGTGGAGACCGATGAATTCTACTGCTCGGACCCTCACGCCGCCGCGGCCGACATCATGTACGTGATCGAAGGCCTCAAGATCTGTGCCCAGACCATGGGCATCACAGAGAGGATCGCAGACAGGGAGATCCGTTTCATCATGGACGGCCTGCTTGCGCTGGATGAAATGTGACAGCTTCGGAAAGGAGATCTTTCGGAAGCTGTTTTGCATGCGGAAATATATGTATAAAAAAGGACAGGATGTCCGACCACCAGAAGAGGAGGAACTTTTACCGCAATGAGTGGCGTTAAACGAATCTACGTCGAGAAGAAAAGGCCCTACGCAGTCGCTGCCAGGCAGCTGCAGGAGGAAATCAGGGATTTCCTGGGGATCCCGGGCATTGAGGATGTCAGGATCCTGATCCGCTATGATGTGGAGAACATTTCCGAGCCTGTTTTTGAAAGGGCCTGCAGGACTGTTTTTTCCGAGCCCCCTGTAGACGACCTTTATCTGGAGGAAGCGCCCGTTCCCGAAGGCGCCCGGGTCTTCTCCGTGGAGCCCCTGCCCGGCCAGTTCGACCAGAGGGCCGATTCCGCTGTCCAGTGCATCCAGTTCCTGAACGAGAATGAAAAGCCCGTGGTCCGGACGGCCAAGACCTATATCCTGACCGGGACCATCTCCGATGAGGAGTTCGCCAGGATCCGGTCCAACTGCATCAACCCCGTGGATTCCAGAGAGACCGGCATGGACAAGCCCGAGACCCTGGAGGCCGTCTATCCCGAAGCCCCCGATGTGGCGGTCCTGACCGGCATGCTGACCATGGACAAGGACGCCCTGAAGGCCCTCTACGCCTCCCTGGGCCTGGCCATGACCTTCCGCGACTTCCGCTTCATCCAGAAATATTTCGCGAAGGAAGAGCACAGGGATCCGACCATGACGGAGATCCGCGTCCTGGATACCTACTGGTCCGACCACTGCCGCCATACCACCTTCTCCACCGAGCTGACCGATATCAGCTTTGAGGATGGCTATTATTCGGCTCCCATGGAGACCACCTACCAGATGTATCTGGATACCAGGGAAGATCTCTACAAAGACCGTCCCGACAAGTTCATCTGCCTCATGGACCTGGCTCTTATGGGCATGCGCAAGCTCAAGGCCGACGGGCACCTGACGGACATGGAAGAGTCCGATGAGAACAACGCCTGCTCCGTGGTCGTCCCCATCGAGGTGGATTACGGCGAAGGTCCCGTGACCGAGGAGTGGCTGGTCTTCTTCAAGAACGAGACCCACAACCATCCCACGGAGATCGAGCCCTTCGGCGGAGCGGCCACCTGCCTGGGCGGCGCCATCCGCGATCCCCTGTCCGGCAGGGGCTATGTCTACCAGGCCATGCGCGTGACCGGCGCGGCCGATCCCACCACCCCCGTGGCCGATACCCTGAAGGGCAAGCTTCCCCAGAAGAAGCTGGTCAATGACGCGGCCCAGGGCTATTCCAGCTACGGCAACCAGATCGGTCTGGCCACCGGCCTGGTCAAGGAGATCTATCATCCCGGCTATGTGGCCAAGCGGATGGAGATCGGCGCCGTCATGGGCGCCGCGGCCAGAAAGAACGTCAAGAGAGAAAATCCCGATCCCGGCGATATCATCGTCCTTCTGGGCGGCCGGACCGGACGTGACGGCATGGGCGGAGCCACCGGCTCCTCCAAGGCCCATACAGAAGAATCCCTGACCACCTGCGGAGCGGAGGTCCAGAAGGGCAACGCCCCCACCGAGCGCAAGCTCCAGAGGCTCTTCCGCAGGCCGGAGGTCTCCAGCCTGATCAAGAAGTGCAACGACTTCGGCGCAGGCGGCGTCTCCGTGGCCATCGGCGAACTGGCGGACGGCCTGAAGATCAACCTGGACCTGGTCCCCAAGAAGTATGAGGGCCTGGACGGGACTGAGCTGGCCATTGCCGAGTCCCAGGAGAGGATGGCCGTGGTCGTGGCCCCGGCCGACCTGGACGCCTTCATGGCCTACGCGGCGGAAGAGAACCTGGAGGCCACCGTGGTGGCCGAGGTGACGGAGGATCCCCGTCTGGTCATGTACTGGAGAGGGACGCCCATCGTCAATATCTCCCGCGCCTTCCTTAACACCAACGGCGCCCATCAGGAGAACGCGGTCCGCGTCCTGACGCCCTCTGAAGAGGATAATTATTTTAAGAAAACGGCTTCCGCCGGCGTGGCCAGGGCCCTGCATGCCATAGAGGAAGGCACGCCCCAGGAGGAGGTCTTCGCGGACGCCATGACGGCGGCCCTGTCCGACCTCAATACCTGTTCCCAGAAGGGCCTGGTGGAGCGGTTCGATTCCAGCATCGGCGCCGGCACGGTGACCATGCCCTACGGCGGCCGCGACCAGCTGACAGAGACCCAGGTCATGACGGCCTTCCTGCCTGTTCTGGGAGGAAGGACGGATACCGTGACCATGATGAGCTACGGCTTCGATCCCTACCTGTCCTCCTGGAGCCCCTACCACGGCGCCGTATACGCCGTGACGGATTCCGTTGCCAAGATCGTGGCGGCCGGCGGAGATTACCACAGCCTCCACTTTACCTTCCAGGAATACTTCGGCCGCATGTCGAAGGATCCTGAGCGCTGGAGCCAGCCCTTCGCCGCCCTCCTGGGAGCCTATGACGCCCAGATGGGCTTCGGCATCGGCAGCATCGGCGGCAAGGATTCCATGTCCGGCAGCTTTAATGAGATCGATGTGCCTCCGACCCTGGTCTCCTTTGCCGTGGACGTGGCAAAGGTCCAGGATGTCATCACCCCCGAGCTGAAGAAGGCCGGCGATGTCCTGGTCTACTTCAAGATCGAGAAGGATGAATTCGACATGCCGGTCTATGACGCCGTGGCAGACCTCTACCGGGAGATCACCCGGATGATGCGGGCGGGCCAGATCCGCGCCGCCTTTGCCTGCGACGCCTACGGCATCGCCCCCGCCGCGGCCAAGATGGCCTTCGGCAACGGCCTTGGCGTGGACTTCTCCACTGACAGGCCCGTCCGCAGGCTCTTCTCCAACGCCATCGGCAACATCCTGTGCGAAATGAGCCCCGAGGATGCCGAGGCCCTGGAGGACCTGGACGTGGAATACAGGATCATCGGCAGGGTCACGGACAGCAGGACCTTTACCTACGGCGGGGCCAGTCTGCCTCTGGACAAAGCCATCGCTGCCTGGAAGAAGCCCCTGGAGAAGGTCTTCCCCTCCGCGGCCGGCCATGACCAGACAGAGGTCGCCGGGCCTCTCTACCGGGAAAAGAACATCGCGGTCTGCGGCCACAAGCTGGCTCAGCCCACGGTCTTCATTCCGGTCTTCCCCGGCACAAACTGCGAATACGATTCCGCCAGGGCCTTTGAGGCGGCCGGCGCCAGGACCCTGACCAGGGTCTTCACCAACCTGACGGCTGAAGGCATCCGGGAGTCCGTCGATGTCTTCGCGAAGGCCATTCAGGAGTCCCAGATCATCATGTTCCCCGGCGGCTTCTCCGCCGGCGACGAGCCCGACGGCAGCGCCAAGTTCTTTGCCACGGCCTTCCGGAACGGCCCCATCGAGGATGCCGTCATGGACCTGCTGAACCAGCGGGACGGCCTGATCCTGGGCATCTGCAACGGCTTCCAGGCCCTGATCAAGCTGGGACTGGTCCCGAACGGGGCCATCACCGGCCAGGACGCCCAGTCCCCGACCCTGACCTACAATACGGTGGGCCGGCATATTTCCAAGATGGCCTATACCAGGGTCGTTTCCAACAAGTCCCCCTGGCTGGCAGGCGCGGACCTGGGCGGCGTCTATGTCAACCCCGCCTCCCACGGCGAGGGCCGCTTCGTCGCACCTGCTGAATGGATCGACAGGCTCTTCGCGAACGGCCAGGTGGCCACCCAGTACTGCGATCCCGACGGCCGCGTCACCATGGACAGCGAGTGGAACATCAACGGATCCTACAGGGCCATCGAGGGCATTACCTCCCCTGACGGCAGGGTCTTCGGCAAGATGGTCCACTGCGAGCGCCGGGGCAGAGGCATCGGCCTCAACATTGTCGGCGACCAGGATATGAAGCTCTTTGAGTCCGGCGTCCGGTACTTTGGCTGATCATGGGGAAGGTCAATTACGCCAGGCAGACGGAAGCAGTCATCGAGGACCTGAAAAGGGAGGGGAGGCGGCCCCGCCTCCTCCTCCACAGCTGCTGCGCTCCCTGCTCCAGCCACTGCATGGAGTATCTCCGGGAGTACTTTGACCTGACGGTCTATTATTACAATCCCAACATTGACGAGGAGAAGGAGTACGCCTTCCGCCTGGCCGAGGAAAAGCGGCTGATCGCCGAGTACAACCGGCAGGTGGAGGAGGGGGATTTTGCCTCCATGCGGTCGACTCCTGCCGCTTCCCGGATCGAGGTCCTGGAGGCCCCCTATGACCCGGACAGGTGGCATGCCTGCGTCCGGGGCCTGGAGGACTGTCCGGAGGGAGGAGACCGGTGCACGGTCTGCTTCGGCCTCAGGCTGGAGGAAACGGCCCGGGCGGCCCGGGAGGGCGGCTTTGACTTTTTCACCACCACCCTGACCATCTCTCCCTTAAAGGACGCCGAAAGGCTCAACCGGATCGGGCAGAAGATGGGAGACAAATACGGCGTGGCCTTCCTTCCCTCGGATTTCAAGAAAAAGGACGGCTACAGGCGGTCCACGGAGCTGTCCGGGCTTTTCGGCCTTTACAGACAGAATTACTGCGGCTGCTCTTATTCGAAACGATAAGCAGAAAGAAGGATAATACAGAATCATGCAGAAGTTTATTGACCTGATCTCACAGGAGATGGAAGAAGCCTTTGAGGCGGCAGGCTACGATCCCGCCCTGGGCAAGGTGACCGTCTCCAACCGTCCCGACCTGTGCGAATACCAGTGCAACGGAGCCATGGCCGGCGCCAAACGCTATCACAAGGCCCCCTTTATGATCGCCGGCGATGTGGCGGCGAAGCTGGCCGGCCGGCAGGGCGTCTTTCAGTCGGTGGAGGTGGTAAAGCCGGGCTTCCTGAACCTGACCATCTCTGAGTCCTTCCTCAGGAACTATCTGGCGGAGATGGCGGAGGATGAAAGATTCGGCATGCCCCTTCCGGAGAAGCCCTCCCGGATCGTCATGGACTACGGCGGGCCAAACGTGGCCAAGCCTCTCCATGTGGGACACCTGAGATCCGCCGTCATCGGGGAAGCCATCAAGCGGATCGTCCGCTATCACGGCGAAGAGGTCATCGGCGATATCCACCTGGGAGACTGGGGCCTGCAGATGGGACTGGTCATCACAGAGCTGAAGAAGCGGTGTCCGGACCTGCCCTACTTCGATCCTGACTTTGCCGGGGACTATCCCGAAGAAGCGCCTTTCACGGTGGGCGAGCTGGAGGAGATCTATCCCTATGCCAGCAAAAAGTCCAAGGAGGATCCTGACTACTACGCCGAGGCCATGGACGCTACCCACCGGCTCCAGACGGGGGACCGGGGCTTCAGGGCCCTCTGGGAGAAGATCATCCAGGTCTCCGTGGCGGACATGAAAAAGAACTATGAGCGCCTGAAGGTCTCCTTTGACCTCTGGAACGGGGAATCCACCGTCAACGACATCATCCCCGGCATGGTGGAGGAGATGAAGGCGGGCGGCTTTGCCAGGGAGAGCAGCGGCGCCCTGGTGGTGGATGTGACCGAGGCGTCCGACAAAAAGGAGATGCCTCCCTGCATCATCCTGAAATCCGACGGGGCCGCTCTCTATACCACCACCGACCTGGCCACCCTCAAGGACAGGGAAGCGCGCTTTCATCCCGACAGGATCATCTATATCACGGACAAGCGCCAGGAGCTTCATTTCACCCAGGTCTTCCGGGCAGCCAGAAAGTGCGGCATCGTACCGGATACCACGGACCTGGTCCACATCGGCTTCGGCACCATGAACGGCAGGGACGGCAAGCCCTTCAAGACCAGGGACGGCGGCGTCATGCGCCTGCAGAAGCTGATCGAGGACATCAACGAGGAGATGATGGGCAAGATCGCCTCCAACCCCGAGATCCCCGCGGAGGAGGCTGCCGAGACCGCCTCCAGGGTGGCCCTGGCCGCCCTCAAGTACGGCGACCTGTCCAACCAGGCCGCCAAGGACTATATCTTCGACATGGAGCGGTTCACCTCCTTTGAGGGAGATACCGGCCCCTATATCCTCTATACCATCGTCCGGATCAAGTCCATCCTGAACCGGTACGCGGCAGAGGGAGGAAAAGAGGCGTCCGCCTGCCGGTTCAGGGAACCTGAAAGCAGGCAGGAGAAGGACCTCATGTTCGGTCTTGCCTCCTTCCAGGCCGAGATGGACGCGGCCTTTGAGGAGCTGGCCCCCGACCGGGTCTGCAAATATATTTACCAGCTGTCCAATGATTTCAACTCCTTCTATCATCATACCCGGATCCTGGCTGAGGAAGACAGGGACAGGAAGGAGGGCTGGATCGCCCTGCTTGCCCTGACCTGCTCTGTTCTGGAGACCTGTATCGATGTCCTGGGCTTTGAGTCTCCGGAGAGGATGTAAGCGGCCTGCGGAATCCGTTTACTTTCGTCTGAAAAAGTGTTATCTTATTTGGCAAAGCAGCACAGGCAGGGGGAGGTCCCGGATGCGTCATAAGGACCGGATATCACGGAGGGCCGCATATCCCGCGGCAGGGGTGCGTAAAAATGGATAAGGCAAAAGTGCTTGTTTATACGGGGGAAAGTTCCGGCATGAGCTCATCCGCCATGGGCAAGGCCCTGGAGTCGGCGGCGGCCGGAAAGAACGTCGTAGTCATTCAGTTCCTGAAGGGAAAGGGGCTGGCGGATTCCGCCCTGACCAGGCGGCTGGAGCCGGAGATCAAGGTCTTCCGCTTTGAACGCTCCACCGTGGATTTTGACGCCCTCTCCCCGGACCAGCAGGCGGACGAGAAGTCCAATATCCTCAACGGCCTGGACTACGCCCGCAAGGTCCTCAGCACGGCCCAGTGCGATGTCCTGATCCTGGATCAGGTCATGGGCCTGATCGAGATCGGGATCCTGACGCCGGAACGGCTGGAGGAGCTCCTGGACAACCGGATGGATACGGAGGTCATCCTGACCGGCAGGGCCATGTGCGACGAGATCCTGACCTTCGCGGATGAGATCACCGAGATCCGCCGGATGAATTTCAGAAACTATAAGTAAGCAAATATATGGAGGAAAACGATGTCAGTATTTAAGGGATCGGCAGTTGCCATCATTACCCCCTTCCACGCGGATGAGAGCGTCAACTATGAGGCCTTCGCGGATCTGATCGAATTCCAGATCGCCGGCGGCACGGACGCCATTGTGGTCTGCGGTACGACAGGTGAGTCAGCGACCCTGTCCGAGGAGGAGCACATCGAGGTGTGCAAGTTCTGTGTGGACCAGGTAAAGGGACGGGTCCCGGTCATCGCGGGCACCGGCTCCAACTCCACCAGGACGGCCATCGACCTGTCCAGAGACATGGACGAGTACGGCATTGACGGCCTGCTCCTGGTCTCTCCCTACTACAACAAGGCGACCCAGAACGGTCTCTATGCCCACTACAAGGCTGTGGCGGACTCCGTGAAGGCTCCCATCATCATGTACAACGTTCCCAGCCGGACCGGCTGCAACATCCAGGCCGAGACCGCGGCCAGGATCGTGAAGGAGGTCCCGAATGTCGTGGGCATCAAGGAAGCCTCCGGCAATATCAGCCAGATCGTGAAGCTCATGGCCCTGACGGACGGGAACATCGAGCTCTATTCCGGCAATGACGACCAGGTCGTGCCTCTTCTTGCCATGGGCGGGCTCGGCGTGATCTCCGTTGTCGCCAACGTGGCTCCCGGCGCCATGCACGAGATGTGCGCCCGGTTCTTCGCCGGAGATATTCAGGGGGCGGCCAGGCTCCAGATCGAGACCCTGGACCTTTGCAACAACCTCTTCTCGGAGGTCAATCCGATCCCGGTCAAAAAGGCAGTGGCCCTTCTGGGCAGGGAGGCCGGTCCTCTGCGCATGCCTCTGACCGAGATGGAGCCCGCTCACGCCATGGCCCTGAAGAAGGCCATGGAGGACTTCGGCCTCATCTGATCACGGACAAAAGGCGGCAGCACGGAGGACGTGCTGCCGCTTCTTATATGTATTTCAGGGATGTTTTTATTGGTTGGTCTGTTTGTTTGCGTCAATCAGACATTCATACTTCAGGCTGGTATTTCCGGCAGGGAAGCAGAGAAAGGAGCAGTATGGTCAGGATCATCATGAACGGATGCGGCGGAAGAATGGGCCGCATGATCACGGAAATCGCGGAAAAGGACGAGAGGATCAAGGTGGCGGCCGGCGTGGACGCCAGGCCGGTGAGCGGGATGCCCTATCCCGTCTACGCGTCTCTGGACCAGGTCCGGGAGGAAGCGGACGTCCTGGTGGACTTTTCCACAGCCTCCGCGGCGGACGCCATGCTGGACTGGTGCGCCGGAAAGGGCATGCCCGCCGTCGTCTGCACCACGGGCCTTTCCGAGGCCCAGCTGGCCCATCTGAACGATACGGCTTCCCGGGTGGCCCTGCTCAGGTCCGCCAACATGTCCCTGGGCGTCAACCTCCTGCTCAAGCTGATCCGGGAGTCCGCCCCCCTTCTGGCCGGGGCCGGCTTTGACATCGAGATCGTGGAGAAGCACCACAGGATGAAGCTGGATGCTCCCAGCGGCACGGCCATCGCCATGGCGGAGGCCGCCAACGAGGGCCTGGGCGGAGAGTATGAATTTGTCTATGACAGGACGGAGAGAAGGATGCAGAGGCCGGTAAAGGAGATCGGCGTCTCCGCGGTCCGGGGCGGCACCATCGTGGGCGACCATGACGTGATCTTTGCCGGAGAGGACGAGGTCATCACCTTCTCCCACAGGGCCTACAGCCGGGCTGTCTTCGCCAGGGGCGCCGTAGAGGCCGCCGTCTTCCTGGCAGGCAAGGGCCCCGGTCTTTACAGCATGGCGGACGTGGTCTTATGAAGCTGCGTCCCTGCATCGATATCCATGACGGCCTGGTCAAGCAGATCGTGGGCGGAAGCCTGACGGACAAGGGCGCCCGGGCCAACCACGTCTCCCGGATGGGGGCCGGCTATTTTGCCGGCCTCTACAGGGACAGGGGGCTTTCGGGCGGCCACGTCATCCTTCTGAACCCGGTCTCCGACAGGGCCATGTATGAGGCGGACCTGGCCCAGGCCAGGGAGGCCCTGGCGGCCTGGCCCGGCGGCATGCAGGCCGGCGGGGGGATCACCCCGGAAACGGCTCCCTCCTTTCTGGACATGGGCGCCTCCCATGTCATCGTGACCTCCTATGTCTTCCGGGAGGGGAGGATCGACTTTGAGAGGCTGGAGAGGATGAAAGCGGCGGCCGGCAGGGACCGGCTGGTCCTGGACCTTTCCTGCCGGCGCCTTAAGGACGGGCGCTTTGCCGTGGTCACGGACCGCTGGCAGAAGTTCACGGACTTTTTCATCACCCCCGGGAACCTTTCCCTTCTTTCCGGCTCCTGCTCTGAATTCCTGATCCACGCGGCCGACGTGGAAGGAAGACGGGGCGGAGTGGAAGAGGAACTTGTGAAGATCCTGGGCGGCTGGCAGAGGGAGACGGGATTTCCCGTCACCTACGCCGGAGGCGTCCACGCCCTGTCCGATGTGGACCGGATCCGGGAGGCCTCCGGAGGCCTCATGGACGTGACGGTGGGTTCTGCCCTTTCCCTCTTCGG
>CAMOUD010000045.1 GCA_946626215.1 uncultured Lachnospiraceae bacterium | reverse complement strand
AAACAGCATATATGTTCAAGCTGTTTTTCCTCGTGACTTTGCGATTGCCCTAGGCGTCAGACCTGGTTTTTTTGTTGCATACTGACAAAAATTGTCATACACTTTATTCGGAGAAATGTTTTTTTGCTGCGTTCTTTGCTTGCGTGAAAGGCCTTAAAAAATGAATTACGAAGCGGGTTACAGAGATATTTCCATGAACATGCATCCCAACTGCGTGGTCGGCATCGGCGCCTCCGCCGGCGGCCTGGAGGCCCTCCAGCAGTTCCTGACTTTTCTGCCGGGCGATACAGGCATGAGCTTTGTCATCATCCAGCACCTGTCCCCGGACCACAAGAGCCTTCTGACCGATATCCTGGGCAAATACACCTCCATGCCCGTCACGGAGGCCAGGGACGGCATGCAGATCGAGCGCAACCACATCTATATGATCCCGCCCAAGTACAACCTGGAGATCGAGACGGATATCCTCAGGCTCAAGGAGTACAACCACCAGCATATCAACCATCCCATCGATATCTTTTTCCGGTCCCTGGCCAGGTCCTATGAGAACCGGGCCGTGGCGGTCATCCTGTCGGGGACGGGGTCTGACGGCACCAACGGCATCCGGTCCATCAAGGAGCAGAACGGCGTCATCATCGTCCAGTCCCCGGACTCGGCCAAGTTCGACGGCATGCCCCGCAACGCCATCTCCACCGGCTTTGTGGACCTGATCCTGAACCCGGATTCCATTGCCCGCGAGATGGCCCACATCGCGGCCTCCATGCTGGATTCCTCCGGCAAGCTCCTGGTGACGGACTCCGACCTTATGAGCCAGGTCTTTTCCATCCTCAAGGACATCACCGGGGTCAACTATTCCTATTATAAGAAGACAACGATCCTCCGCCGGATCGAGCGCAGGATCGTCATTACCCATAACCGGAACCTCCGGGAGTATGTCAACTACCTGAGCAACAACCCTGAAGAGGCCAGGCTCCTGGGCAAGGAGGTCCTGATCGGCGTGACCACCTTCTTCCGCGACCCGGACTATTTCGACGTCCTCAAGGAGCAGATCATCACCGAGCTGGTCCGGAAGGCCAAGCCCGGGGACCAGATCCGGGTCTGGGTGGCCGGCTGCTCCACCGGCGAGGAGGCCTATTCGGTGGCCATCCTCTTTGCCGAGGTCCTGGAGGAGCTGGGCGTCCGCCGGGACGTCAAGATCTTCGCGACGGACCTGGATTCCGATTCCATTACCCAGGCCAGCCGCGGCAGCTACGGGGACAACATCATCGAGGATGTGTCCGTGGCCAGGCTCAGCCGCTATTTCATGCGCAAGGGCAACCGGTACTTCGTCAGCCATGAGATCCGGAAGATGATCGTCTTTGCCCAGCACAATGTCTTCCAGGACCCGCCCTTCGGCCGCCTGGACCTGATCTGCTGCCGGAACCTCCTGATCTATTTCCAGAGCGTCCTCCAGCGCAACCTCTTTGCCATCTTCCATATGGCCCTCCGGGACCGGGGCTATCTCTTCCTGGGCCGGTCCGAATCGGTGGGAGACTATGACGATGTCTTCAGGACCTTCTGCGCCAACGAGAAGATCTTCATCCACAACGCCTCCGGCCGGGCCCCGACCCATGAGCGGATCACCTATCTGATGAAGAACGTGGAGAGCCAGATGGAGCCCATTCCCTATCCCCAGGCGGAGGAGACCCTGGACATCAAGTACTCCTCCTCGGAGCTGGACACCACCGTCCTGGAGGCCCTGATGCCCGCCACCGTCCTGGTCAATGAGAAGAACGAGCTCTGCCATTCCTACGGGGACTGCTCCCTCTTCATCACCATACCGGTGGGCGGCGTGACCCTGGATATCTTTTCCCTGATCCGGACAGACCTCAAGATCGCCGTCTCCAAGGCCCTCAAGGAGTCCCGGGAGTCGGACGGCCGGGTAGCCTATGACGAGATCCCGGCCCGGTTCGGGGATGAGCCGGAATACATTTCCCTGGTGGCCCAGCCCATCCGCAACCGCCTGGGCGACCGGACCGGCATGACGGCCCTGGTCTTTGTCCGCAGGGGAGAGACCGGGCGGCAGGCTGTGGACATGGAGCATTTCCGGATCGATACGGCCGCGGCCCAGCGGATCACCGACCTGGAAAAGGAGCTCCAGAAGACCCAGGTCAGCCTCAAGCAGACCGTCTCCGAACTGGAATCCGTCAACGCGGAGCTCCAGGCCGCCAATGAAGAGCTGCTGACCGCCAATGAAGAGCTCCAGTCCTCCAACGAGGAGCTCCAGTCCGTCAATGAAGAGCTCTATACCGTCAACTCCGAGTACCAGGCCAAGGTGGGCGAGCTGACCGATCTCAACAACGATATGGCCAACTTCCTGTCCACGACCCTGGTCGGCATCCTCATGGTGGACAGGGACCTCAACATCCGCCGCTATACGGAATACATCGCGGCCGAGTTCAACGTGACCGACCAGGACGTGGGCCGGTCCCTGCGCTTCATTTCCTACAACTTTGGCACCATCGACCTCATGGAGCTCTGCCGCCGTGTCCTGTCCACCAAGAAGCCCATCGAGCAGCACTGCGTATCGGTCAGCGGCAAGACCTACCTCTTCCGCATCGCCCCCTACCGGGTCACTGCCAGCGAGCGGGACCTGCCCGGCCCCTATGACATGAAGGGAGGGGCCAGACGGACCGTGAGAGGCCTGGTCCTGACCTTCGTGGACACCACCAGGCAGCTGGGAGACCAGAAGCAGATCGAGGAGATGGCGGCCGCCCTCAGGGAGGCGGTCCGGTCCGGCCAGGAAAAGGAACGCTTCCTGTCCCATATGAGCCACGACATGCGGACCCCCATGACGGCCATCGCCGGGCTGACGGACCTGTCTCTGGAGCTGCCGGGCCTTTCCGACGAGCTCAGGGACAACCTGCGGAAGATCCAGGCCTCCAACCGCTACCTGATCGGCATGATCGACGAGATCCTGGAGACCAGCCGGATCAACGCGGGCAAGGTGGTGACTGTGGCCGCCGCCGTACGGGAAAGCCGGGTCTTCCGGGAGGTCTCGGCCATCATAACCGAGCACGCCGCCGCGGAGGGGATCCGCTATGACATGAAGGCCACCGGCTGCAGGGACCGGTTCGTCCTTCTGGACAGCGAGCATGTGGAGCGGATCCTCATGAACCTCCTGACCAATGCCGTCAAGTTCACGGAGCCGGGCGGAGAGGTCCGCTTCCGGGTGGACGTGACCTATACCGAGGAAAAGGCCCGCCATGTCTATACCATTTCCGACACGGGCCGGGGCATCAGCGAGGCCTTCCAGAGCCGGATGTACATGCCCTTTGAACAGGAATATTCGGAGAACGCCATTCCCCAGGAAGGGACAGGGCTCGGCCTCTTCATCTGCCGGAGCCTGGTCAGCCTTCTGGGCGGGACCATCACCTGCGATTCCAGGCCCGGGGCCGGCACGGTCTTCACCGTGACCCTGGAATATGACCTGGCCACGGAAAAGCAGATCCGGATGCAGGGGATCCGGGGAGCCTCCTATGAGGAAAGGGTCCTCTACGGCAAGACCGTCCTGATCGCCGAGGACAACAACATCAACGCGGAGGTCATCACCAAGATCCTGGAATCCCGGGGCATCCATACCGAGCGTGCCGTGGACGGCCAGGACGCCGTGGACATGTACCGGAGACGGGGGGCCTACTATTACCAGGCCATCCTCATGGACCTGATGATGCCCGGCATGAACGGCATGGAGGCGGCCAGGGAGATCCGGGCCACGGCCAGCGAGGACGCGGCCCTGATCCCCATCTTTGCCCTGACGGCCGACACGGACGAAGACGCCGAAAAGAAGTGCCTGGAAGCGGGGATGAACGGAAGGCTCAAAAAGCCCATCGATACCGAGGAGCTCTTCCGCGCCCTGGCCAGAGAGTTCCTGAAGCTGGAGGAGGGGACCTGATCCCGGCGGAAGGGGCAAAGCCAAAAAGCAGTCCGGGGGGCGGGGGAGTCTTCCCCCGCCCCTTTCCGGCTTCACAGATCTTTTCTCAATTCTTCACAGTTCTTTCACAGACTTTTCCGGGAAATCGTGTACAATACGGACAGTCTGATTTACAAGTTATAGAACAAACCCGGTCTTTTCGGCCTATCCGGGCCGGACCGGAACCATACAGCCGGAGCCCCGCGGCCCCGGCGTATTACAGGAGGTTACTGAATGAACGAAATCAAGCCCCCCCGCCGATCCGTCATCTATTACTGGATCGGAGTCATCATCCTGATCCTTGTCATCAACCTTTTCATCTTCCCCAGGGTGGAGAGGGCCGAGATCAAGGACGTGGATTACGGGACCTTTATCACCATGACCCAGGACAAGGAAGTCGCGGAGGTGGAGATCACCACGAACATGATCCTCTTCAAGGACAAGGACGGAAAGATCTACCGGACCGGCATCATGGAGGATGACGGCCTGGTCCAGCGCCTCTATGAATCCGGCGCTGTCTTCGAGTCCCAGATCATAGAGGAGGCCTCTCCCCTGATCTCCTTCCTGACAGGCTATATCCTGCCCCTGGGCATCTTCTTTGTCTTTTACCGGCTGCTGACCAAGCGGATGATGGACCGGGCCGGCGGCGCCAACTCCATGATGTTCGGCATGGGCAAATCCAACGCCAAGGTCTATGTCAAGTCCACGGAGGGCATCCGGTTCTCGGATGTGGCCGGCGAGGAGGAGGCCAAGGAGAACCTGCAGGAGATCGTGGAATACCTCCACGACCCCGGCAAGTATAAGGAGATCGGCGCCTCCATGCCCAAGGGCATCCTGCTGGTGGGCCCTCCCGGAACCGGCAAGACCATGCTGGCCAAGGCCGTGGCCGGCGAGGCCAATGTCCCCTTCTTCTCCATGTCCGGCTCGGAATTCGTGGAAATGTTCGTAGGAATGGGCGCCTCCAAGGTCCGCGACCTTTTCCGGCAGGCGGGGGAAAAGGCTCCCTGCATCGTCTTTATCGATGAGATCGACGCCATCGGCAAAAAGAGAGATACCGGGAACTTCGGCGGCAACGACGAAAGAGAGCAGACCCTCAACCAGCTTCTGACCGAGATGGACGGCTTTGAGGACAATACCGGCGTCATCATCCTGGCGGCCACCAACAGGCCCGAGTCCCTGGACCCGGCCCTGACCAGGCCCGGCCGGTTCGACAGACGGGTCCCGGTGGAGCTTCCGGACCTCAAGGGCCGGGAGGACATCCTCAGGGTCCACGCCAAAAAGATCAAGGTGGCGGCCGATGTGGACTTCAATAAGGTGGCCAGGATGGCAGCGGGCGCTTCCGGCGCCGAGCTGGCCAACATCATCAACGAGGCCGCCCTCCGGGCGGTCCGGGACGGCAGGCGCTTTGCCACCCAGGCGGACCTGGAGGAGAGCATCGAGGTCGTCATCGCGGGCTACCAGAAGAAGAACGCCATCCTCTCCGACAAGGAGAAGCTGATCGTTTCCTATCATGAGATCGGGCATGCCCTGGTGGCTGCCATGCAGACCCATTCGGCCCCGGTCCAGAAGATCACCATCATCCCCCGGACCTCCGGAGCCCTGGGCTATACCATGCAGGTGGAGGAGGACGGCAACCACTATCTGATGTCCAAGACGGAGATGGAGAACCAGATCGCCACCCTCTGCGGCGGCCGCGCGGCGGAAGAGGTGGAATTCGGGTCCGTGACCACCGGCGCCTCCAACGATATCGAGCGGGCCACCCGGATGGCAAGGGCCATGATCACCCGCTACGGCATGAGCGAGGAATTCGGCATGGTGGCCCTGGAGACCGTGAACGGCCAGTACCTGGGCGGAGACACCTCCCTGACCTGCTCGGCGGAGACAGCGGCCCGCATCGACCAGAAGGTCATCGAGCTGGTCAGGGCCCAGCATGAAAAGGCCCGGCAGATCCTCAGGGACAACAAGGACCTTCTGGACGCCCTGGCGGAGTTCCTCTACCACAAGGAGACCATCACCGGCGATGAGTTCATGCTGATCATCCGGGAAAAGTCCCGGGCCCGCCAGCTGACGGTGAAGGAGGAAACGCCCGCGGAGGCCGCAGAAACGCCTGCAGAGGCCGGAGAAGCGCCTGTCCCGGAGGAGACGGCCTCTGAGACCGGCGAAGGACCCGGCCCGGAAGAGGCCGGCTCTCAACCTGTCTGAACAATCTTGTCCCCCTCTTTCCGATGTGCTATGATACTGGGGATAGAACAGAGGGGGCGCCCTGCGCCCGGTTCCCTGCCGAGGCATGGCGCATGCCGCGGCGGCTGGCACGAGGAGAGACCATATGGCAGAACAGACAATTGAGTTCAGATATGACACACAGCTTCTGATCGAAGGCGAGGACCTGGACGAGGACGAGATCTTTGATTACATCACCGAGCACTTTGAAGGCGACAGCCTTCTGGCCGTCGGCGACGAAGACCTGATCAAGATCCATTTCCACACCAATGAGCCCTGGAAGATCCTGGAATACGGCAGTACCCTGGGCGAGATCTACGATATCGTCGTGGAGGATATGGACCGTCAGGCAAGAGGCCTTCACGGCTGAGCAGACCCATAAGGAATCCAGGCAGGCACCCGGCAGCGGGTGCCTGTTTTTTGTCCCGTTTTCCCGGAAAGGCGGCGGAGGCCCGGAAAGAGAAAAGGAACCTGTTGACAGATACCCCCCGGGGGTATATGATGGGGACTGAAAAGATACCCCCCGGGGGTATGCAGCCATAAAATGAGAAGAAAAAGAAGAGGAGACAGCAGATGGCAGCGGAAATAATGGAAGGAAAAGCAGGGGGCTGCTGCGCGGGCCCGGAACGGACAAAAGTCCGGTCCGATAAGGAATACAGGGACCTGATGAACCGGCTCAGCCGGATCGAGGGCCAGATCCGGGGGATCCGCCGGATGCTGGAGGAGGACGCCTACTGCATCGATGTGATCAACCAGGTATCCGCGGCGGGGTCCGCCCTGGACTCCTTCACCAAGTGCCTGCTGGCCAGCCATATCCGGTCCTGTGTGGCCGAGGATATCCGGGCCGGCAGGGAGGAAAAGCTGGACGAGCTGGTCATGGCCCTCCAGAAGCTGATGAAATAAGAGGAGAAGACGAACCATATGGAACAATATACCGTTACAGGCATGAGCTGCGCGGCCTGCCAGGCCCGGGTGGAAAAGGCTGTGAACGCCGTTCCGGGCGTGACTGCCTGCAGCGTCAGCCTTCTGACCAACTCCATGGGCGTGGAGGGCACGGCGGATGCCGGGGCCGTCATCAAAGCCGTGGAGGACGCGGGCTACGGAGCGGTCGTCAAGGGAAGCGAGGAAAAGAAGGGTTCCTACTCGGCCCGGCTGGCCGCCGAGGAGGAGGCCCTGAAGGACAAGACCACGCCCATCCTGAAGCGCAGGCTCTTTACCTCCCTGGGCTTTTTGCTGGTCCTCATGTACATTTCCATGGGCCACATGATGTTCGGATGGCCCCTTCCGCCCCTGCTGGCCGATAACCATGTGGGCATGGGACTGGCCCAGCTGGTCCTTTCCGCCATCGTCATGGTCATCAACCAGAGATTCTTTATCAGCGGCTTTAAGAGCCTCTTCCACGGGGCCCCCAACATGGATACCCTGATCGCCCTGGGGTCCGGCGCCGCCTTTGTCTATTCCACGGCCATGCTCTTTGCCATGACCAGGGCCCAGACGGACGGGGACATGGCGGCCGTTTCCTCCTACATGATGGAGTTCTACTTTGAGTCGGCGGCCATGATCCTGACCCTGATCACCGTGGGCAAGATGCTGGAGTCCTATTCCAAGGGCAAGACCACGAACGCCCTGAAGAGCCTGATGAAGATGGCTCCTAAGACCGCCACCCTGGTCCGGGAGGGCCAGGAGGTGACCGTTCCCATCGACACTGTGGAAAAGGGAGACATCTTTGTAGTCCGGCCGGGGGAGAACATCCCGGTGGACGGCCTGGTCCTGGAGGGGACCAGCGCCGTGAACGAGGCGGCCCTGACCGGAGAGTCCATCCCCGTGGACAAGGCCCCGGGAGACAGCGTCTCTTCGGCTACGCTCAACCAGTCCGGCTTCCTGCGCTGCCGGGCGACCCGGGTCGGAGAGGATACCTCTCTGGCCCAGATCATCCAGATGGTCTCCGACGCGGCCGCCACCAAGGCCCCGGTGGCCAGGCTGGCCGACCGGATCTCCGGCGTCTTTGTGCCGGCGGTCATCGCCGTCTCGGTCCTGACCCTGATCATCTGGCTCCTGGCGGGAGCCGGGGCCGGCTTTGCCCTGGCCAGGGCCATCTGCGTCCTGGTGGTCTCCTGTCCCTGCGCCCTGGGCCTGGCCACTCCCGTGGCCATCATGGTGGGCAGCGGCGTGGGCGCCAGGAACGGGATTCTCTTCAAGAACGCGGAGGCCCTGCAGGAGACCGGAAATATCCAGATCTGCGCCCTGGACAAGACCGGGACCATTACCAGCGGCAGGCCCAGGGTCACCGACCTGGTCCCCGCGGAGGGCGTTCCGGAGGAGGAGCTGCTGGAAGCGGCCCTGGCCCTGGAAGCCAAGAGCGAGCATCCCCTGGCCCTGGCCGTCAATGAGTACGGAAAGGAGCGCGGCCTTTCGGCAGCGGAGACCACCGATTTCATGGCCCTTCCCGGCAACGGCCTGACGGCCAGGCTGGGAAATGCCAGGCTGACCGGCGGCAGCCTCTCCTTTATCAGAAGGAAGGTCCGTCTGTCCCGGGCCCTGGAGGAGGCGGCAAAGGATCTGGCCGTCCAGGGAAAGACCCCTCTGCTCTTTGCCGCGGATGACAGGCCCCTGGGCATCATCGCGGTGGCGGATACCATCAAGGAGGACAGCGCCCGGGCCATCCGGGAGCTCAGGGACATGGGGATCCATGTGGTCATGCTGACCGGCGACAACGTCCGGACCGCCCGGGCCATCGGCCTGGAGGCCGGTGTGGATGAGGTGGTGGCCGGGGTCCTGCCCGACGGCAAGGAGGCCGTGATCCGGGCCCTTCAGGAAAAGGGCAGGGTCGCCATGGTGGGAGACGGCATCAACGACGCCCCCGCCCTGACCCGGGCTGACATCGGCATCGCCATCGGGGCCGGCACGGACGTGGCCATCGACGCCGCCGATGTGGTCCTTATGAAGAGCAGGCTCAGCGACGTGTCTGCCGCCGTCCGCCTCAGCAGGAGGACCTACCGGAACATCCTGGAGAACCTCTTCTGGGCCCTGATCTACAATACCCTGCTGATCCCTGTGGCGGCAGGCGTCTATTCCCGTCTTTTCGGGATCACCATGGACCCCATGTTCGGGGCTGCCGCCATGAGCCTGTCCAGCTTCTGCGTCGTGACCAACGCCCTCAGGCTCAACCTGGCAAAGATCCATGACGCCGGCAGGGACAGGAAGCTGAAGCACCCGGTCACCACGGACGGGGACGGACGTCTCCTGCCCGTACAGGATACAGAAACAAACGGAGGAAATGAAATGACCAAGACCATGATCATCGAGGGCATGATGTGCCCCCACTGCGAAGCCACTGTCAGAAAGGCCCTGGAGAAGCTCCCCGGCGTCGAAAGCGCCCAGGTCAGCCATGAGGCCGGCACAGCTGTCGTGACCCTGTCCGAAGAGGTAGAGGACCAGGTCCTGAAGCAGGCCGTCGAGGACAAGGATTATGAGGTAAAGGACATCCGGTGATCCTGTCTGTCAGGGATAATATGAAAACAGGAAGCAAAAAAGGAGCGGGCGCCGCGAGGCACCCGTTCCTTTTTCCTTGACAGGGGGACCAGAAGGGGTATAATAGGAAATCTGAAAATGAAAATCAGTTTCAAATACGAGGACTTGAAGGAATATGGCAGCAAGAAGCGGATACAGGACCCGGCAGAAGGAAGAACTGCTGGCTTACCTGGTCGAAAGAGAGGGCGTCCATGTGACGGCGGCGGAGATCCATGATGACTTCCGCATGCGGGGCGTGGGCATGGGCATGGCCACCATCTACCGCCATCTGGAAAAGCTGGTGGAGGAAGGGGCCGTCCGGAAATATACCATCGGCGCCACCGGAGGCGCCTGCTTTGAATATGTGGGAGACCGGCCTGAGGAGGAAGCGGACTGCTTCCACTGCAAGTGCGAGGTCTGCGGCCGGCTGATCCACCTGCGCTGCGAGGAGCTGGTGGGGATCCAGCGCCACATCGGGGCTGCCCACGGCTTTGCCCTGGATCCCATGCGGACGGTCTTCTACGGGGTCTGCAGGGACTGCCGGGTCAGGATCCATGCTTAGGCGGCCGGCCCCGGTCCTGTCCGGGATCCGCTGTCTTCTGGCATGCCTTCTGATATGCCTTTCGGTATGCCTTCTGGGAGGCTGCGGGCAGGCGCAGGACCCGGCGGACGGCAGGCTGTCCGTCGTGACCACCATCTTTCCCCAGTTCGATTTTGCCAGGCAGATCAACGGCGGTACGGCGGACGGCAGGGCCAGGATCCGGATGCTCCTGCGGCCGGGCGAGGAGATCCATTCCTATGAGCCCACCCCGGCGGATATCCGGGATATCATGGCCTGCGACCTCTTTATCTATGTGGGCGGCGAAAATGACGTATGGGTCGAAGAGATCCTCTCCTCCATGGGAGAAGAAGGGCCCAGGACCCTCCGCCTGATGGACATGGTGGACGTCTATGAGGAGGAAGCCCTGGAGGGCATGCAGGAAGAAAAGGGCCATGACCATGAAGAGGGCATTGACCACGAAGAGGACCATGAGGAAGGGCATGACCATGAAGAGGATGAGCATGTCTGGACCTCTCCCGTCAACGCGGCCCTGATCACGGAGGCCATCGCGGAGGCCATGGAGGAGGAGGATCCGGAAAACGCCGCCTTCTACGGGGAAAATACGGCCGCTTACCTGGAGAAGATCTCCGGACTGGACGAAGCCTTCCGGGACCTGACGGAGAAGGCGGGGAGAAAGACCCTGGTCTTCGGAGACCGGTTCCCCTTCCGCTATTTCGCGGAGGAATACGGCCTGACCTGCTTCGCGGCCTTCCCCGGCTGCTCGGCCGAGTCCGAGCCCAGCGCGGCCACCCTGGCCTTCCTGATTGGTAAGGTCCGGGAGGAGAAGATCCCCCTGGTCTTTTCCATTGAATTTTCCAACGGCAACATAGCCCGGGCCATCTGCGAGGCGGCCGGGGCGGAGCCCGCCCGCTTTTACAGCTGCCACAACGTGACGGCTGACCAGATGGAGGAGGGCGTGACCTGGCTCTCCATGATGGAAGACAACCTGGAGGTCCTGGAGCGGGCCCTGAACGAATGAGGAAACATAGCTATGAGTCTGATTACCTGCAAGGGCCTGTCCTTTGCCTATGACGGCGTGACCGTGGTCCACAACCTGAACTTCAAGGTGGAGCCGGGAGACTACCTGTGCATCGTCGGGGAGAACGGAGCCGGCAAGTCCACCCTGGTCAAGGGCCTTCTTCAGCTGAAGTCCCCCTCCCAGGGTTCCATTACCTACGGGGAGGGCCTGACGGCCTCCCAGATCGGCTACCTGCCCCAGCAGACCCAGGTCCAGCGGGACTTTCCGGCCAGTGTCCGGGAGGTGGTCCTGTCGGGCTGCCTGGGCAACGGGGGCTTCCACCCTTTCTATACGAAAAAGGACCGGGAAAAGGCCGAAAAGAACATGGAGGCCCTGGAGATCACGGACCTGAAGGACAGGTGCTACCGGGACCTGTCCGGGGGCCAGCAGCAGAGAGTCCTTCTGGCCAGGGCCCTGTGCGCCACCCAGAAGCTCCTCCTCCTGGATGAGCCCGCCTCCGGCCTGGACCCGGTGGTGACCAAGAGCCTCTATGAACTGGTGGAGAGGATCAACGCCCGGATGGGCATTACCGTCATCATGGTCTCCCATGACATGGCGGCTGCCCTGGCCTATTCCTCCCATGTCCTCCACATGGGAAGCGACCGCCAGCTCTTCTTCGGGACCAGCGAGAACTACAGGCGGTCCAGCGCCTACCATTCCTTCATGGGCAGCAAGAACGCCGCCAGGATCTGGCGGCATGAGAACGCCCCCGTCAGAAGACGGCGGGAGGAGAGAGCGCCGGAAGCTGCGGCCCCCGAGCAGGGCGCGGCCATCCGGACCGCCCAGGAAGCCTACAGAAAGGAGCAGACAGACCGGGATGCAGCTGATACTTGAAATGTTTTCCTATCCCTTCATGGTCCGGGCCATCCTGGTGGGGATCCTGATCGCCCTCTGCGCGGCCCTGCTTGGCGTGACCCTGGTCCTCAAGCGCTATTCCATGATCGGCGACGGTCTCTCCCATGTGGGATTCGGGGCCCTGGCGATCGCCTCCGCCCTGAACCTGGCCCCCCTCAGGGTCGCCATTCCGGTGGTGGTCCTGGCGGCCTTCGGCCTCCTCCGCCTGGGAGAGACCAGCAAAATAAAAGGAGACGCCGCCATCGCCCTGATCTCCAGCGGCGCGCTGGCCATAGGCGTGACGGTCATCTCCATGACTACCGGCATGAATACCGATGTCTACAATTATCTGTTCGGGTCCATCCTGAGCATGAGCCGGGAGGACGTGATCCTGACCACGGCGGCGGCAGCCGTGGTCCTGGGACTCTTCGCGGTCTTTTACCACCGGATCTTTGCCGTGACCTTCGATGAGACCTTTGCCAGGGCGACCGGGACCAGGACGGGCTTTTACAACAGCCTGATCGCGGTCCTGACGGCCCTGGTCATTGTGATCGGCATGCGGATGATGGGATCCCTCCTCATCTCCAGCCTGATCGTGTTCCCGGCCATGAGCGCCATGCGGCTCTGCCGGACCTACCGGTCCGTCATCCTGCACGCGGCCGTCATTTCCGTTTCCTGCCTGGTGGTGGGCCTGACCATTTCCTATCTTTACGCGACCCCCACGGGCGCCAGCATCGTCCTGTGCAACCTGGCGGTCTTTCTGGTCTACCTGATCCTGGAGAGGATCACCAGGCCCTCATCCCGATAAAGTTCTCTGTAGCCGTTTTCCGAGAGGGAAGCGGCTTCTTTTTCCATGTCGATCCCGTTGGTCTTTTCCAGGTTCAGGACGGCGTAGCCGGCCTGCTTCACGGGAGTCCCGTCCAGCATGGCGTTGACGCCGCAGCCCGCCGGAAGGCCGGTAAAGCGGTTGGTCATGGACCCGTAGAGGGCCACCGTATTGTCCCAGGGATCGGCGCCCTTTTCCACCCGGATCCAGGTCTCAAAGAGGTCCCGGTCCGCGGCCAGGCTCTCCTTTACGGCCGGATCGAAGCGGCCGGGAAGGATGGTCTCGGGATAGTTGAAGGCAAAGGAGATCATGCCGGCCAGCATGAGAAGGGCGATCCTTCTTTCGATGATCCGCTCGGAGTCTTCGCCCAGGCAGAGGAGCCAGACAGCGGAGACAAAGCCGATGTTGAGGCCCCGGACCAGGGTGGGCAGGACCGTGGTGTAAAGAAGGACGAAGGCGGCCAGGAAGCCGGACAGAAGGAGAAAGGCGGCCAGGTAGCGGGGGAAGGAGGCCCGGTCCCTGTAGGTCTTCCGGATGCAGAGCAGGAGCCGGACGGCCAGCAGGAGGATGACCAGGTAGTAGGTCACCAGGAAGCACATGTAATAGCCGTGGTGGTAGTTCCAGTCCCGGATCAGGACCAGGGGGGAGATGACCTTCCAGGCGTCTTTGATCCGGCCCTTTAAAAAGGCGAGGGCGGCGCCGGGGCCGTCGCCCAGGGTGGCCAGAAGGGATCCTGTGGTGGAGGTGGTATAGGCGCTGGCGGTCCTGCCCCGCAGATAGAAGACCCCGCCCACCAGGACCAGGGAGACCAGGAAAGCAAGGATCCAGAAGAGGATCCAGAAGAAAAGGCCTTTCTTCCTGCCCCGGAGAGAGATCCTCCTGGCCAGGCAGAGGAACCAGACCGGCAGGGCGATGGCAAAGAGGATGTAGCAGCCTGTGGCAAAAAGGATAAAGAGGGGCGCGATCAGATACAGGAGGAGGCTGTAGAAGCGGCCTCCTTTTTTCGCGTTCTCCCAGAGGTGCCAGAGGATCCCGGTCAGGAGGATGCCCATGGAGAACCGGACGGATTCGGACATGCCGGTCAGGACATAGGTAAAGGATACATAGGTCAGGCAGGAGACCAGGACCAGACGGAGGGCGCCCCGGAAGGAGGGCCTCGTCAGGGCCAGGAAGAGGAGGTTGGCCAGGCAGGAGGCGGCCAGGTTGGTGAGGACGGGGGTCAGGAGGGTCATGCCCCGGACGGCCGGGATGGCGGAAAGGGCATAGACCATGAGGGGCCCCCAGGGACCGAAGGTCCCGATGGCGGCGTGGGACCCGTTGTAGCCGTAATAGCCCAGGGGCGCCCCGTAGGCGGCGGCGGACCGGACCTGGCCGTACCAGGAGATCTCGTCGTTGAATACGGGCACCGCGTCTGTCAGCCGGACGCCATAGGCCAGACAGATGACCAGGGCCGTCAGGACCGGCATCAGGACGAAGAGGATGTATAGGGGAAATCGAAGGGTATCCTTTTTCATGATGTGCTCCTAATCCGCATCTGAGGCAGGGTCAGATGGCGTTGCCGAGGATCAGCAGGTAATACAGGTAATAGAGGCCGGAGGCCAGATGGACCAGCAGGGCGATGGTGGCCGGGACGAAAAGGACAATGTCCAGGACCCTTCCCCGGCCGGTTTCCGGGCCGCGGATGTCGGCCAGCAGGGCCAGGTAGACCCGCATGGCGGCATACCAGGCCAGATAGGCCCCGGTCAGCCAGCCCCAGGAGAAGTTCCCGTGGTATTTGCGGTTGCCCGCCTCCTCCAGGAGGTGCTTTTCCAGGAAGCCGGAAAGCAGGAGAAGCAGGGAAAAGCCCGCCGTCATGTCAAAGTCCCGCCGGATCAGGGCGATGACCAGCATCAGGGCCGGGAAAAGGAGGAGGAGCAGGCCCGAGATCCAGAGGCTGGGCGAATAATAGGCCGCGAAGGAGGGCCTGAAGACGACCCCGGATCCGCCGGCGGAGGAGCCGGAGAAAAAGGCCCGGATGTACTGCCAGACCAGGAGGGCCAGGGAGGGCAGGCACATGAGGAAGAACTGGAGGCAGTGCTTCAGGTTCTTCAGCCGGCTGGAAAAGAGCCAGAGGAACATGAGCAGGAAGATGCCCGGATAGTAGATCTGGGTAAAGCCGGGCTTGGCCAGGGTGGCCAGGACCAGAAGGAGGGAAATGGCCAGAAGGACCGGGAAGGAGGCGTTCTTCCGGTAGCCGCTCCGGTAGATCTTCTTCAGCTCCAGGACCGTCAGGCCAAAGGCCAGGAGGGCAAAGGGCTTGCAGGCGATGATGGTGGGAGAGTGCCAGATGTTGGGCGAGCCCTGGCCCAGGTAGGGGGTCTTGTTGAAGAAGGGCACATAGACGGCGCTGACCAGATGGAGGACCAGGCAGAAGAAGGCCGACCCGGCATGGGACAGGCCGGGGACCTGGCGCTTCATCAGGGCGCAGGAGACCAGATAGAGGAGGGCGTAAAAGCCGCCCGACACCAGGCCGGCCGCCCTGGCCGTGTCCACACGCAGAAGGTCCCGGACAAGGGCCGTACAGGTGTGCCAGAGGGGCTCGGAGTGCTCGGCCAGGTATTCGCCGTAGCGGGAAAGGTCCAGGGTCTTTGCAAAGCCGATATGGGTAGGGTAGTCGACCCCGATATAGGATGTTTTGTAAGCCAGATAAAAAAGGAGCGCCGCCCCTGCCAGCTCTGTAAGGAGGCAGAGGAAGGAAAAACGCCTGGATGTTTTCTGCATGGGGACCTCCCTTGGATCTCATGATGGAAGATGCTTTTCTCTTTTCATGGGGGACAGGTCCAGTATACCAGATGGGGATTTCCTCTGCCAGCAGAGCCTCTGCCGCGT
>CAMOUD010000044.1 GCA_946626215.1 uncultured Lachnospiraceae bacterium | reverse complement strand
CCAGAGAGGGCTCCGGCTCAAAGGAGAGGGAGGCGTCGTTGAGCTGGAGCTTTTCCAGCGCGTCCCTGAGGTCCGGATACCGGGCCGCGTCGGCCGGATAGAGGCCGCAGTAGACCATGGGCTGGGCCCTCTTGTAGCCGGGAAGAGGCTCGGCGCATGGCCTGGCGTTCTCAGTCACGGTATCGCCCACCCTGGCGTCCCGGATGTTCTTGATGGAAGCGGTGAAATAGCCCACCATGCCGGCGGACAGCTCTTCGCAGGGAATGAACTGGCCGGGGCCGAAGTAGCCGACCTCCACCACCTCTTCCACGGCCCCTGTGGCCATCATCCGGATCTGGGTCCCCTTGCGGATGACCCCGTCCCGGATCCTGCAGAAGACGATGACGCCCCGGTAGCTGTCATAGAGGGAGTCAAAGACCAGGGCCCTTAAGGGAGCCTCGGGATCCCCGTCCGGAGCCGGAAGCTTTTCCACCACGGCCTCCAGGACGTCCTCGATGCCGATGCCCTGCTTGGCGGAGATCAGGGGCGCGTCCTCGGCCTCGATGCCGATGACGTCCTCGATCTCCTGCCGGACCTCGTCGGGCATGGCGCTGGGAAGATCGATCTTGTTGATGACCGGAAAGACCTCCAGGTCCTGCTCCAGGGCCAGATAGACATTGGCCAGGGTCTGGGCCTGGATGCCCTGGGTGGCATCCACGACCAGAATGGCGCCGTCACAGGCTGCCAGAGACCGGTTGACCTCATAGTTGAAGTCGACATGACCGGGGGTGTCGATCAGGTTGAAGATATACTCCTGCCCGTCCCTGGCCTTATAGATCAGCCGGACTGCCTGGGATTTGATGGTGATGCCCCTCTCCCGTTCCAGGTCCATGTTGTCAAGGACCTGGTCCTGCATTTCCCGGCTGGTCAGAAGGCCCGTCTTTTCGATCATGCGGTCTGCCAGTGTGGATTTGCCGTGATCAATATGCGCCACGATACAGAAGTTGCGAATCCTGTCCTGGGCGCGCAGATTCTTTGTCTGCTCTGCCATAGATACCCTTTCTGAAAGATCTTGCTTAACTGTTCTCGCTGATGTAGACCTCGACCCTGTTCTGGATCAGAGCGGCCGTATCAGCGGCGGATTTTTCACCGGAGAAGAAGGCGGAAGCCTCTTCGTCCACGATGTTCATGACCGCCTCATTGTAATAGACGCAGCGGTCGGCGTTCTTGATGATGGAGACGAGGCCGTCTGCCTCCTCCCTGGTCATGGTGGTGATCACCACCTCCTGGTCGCCGATATACATGCGCATCTCATCCTCGACCTCCTTGCCGGTCTCATCCACGTAGGTGAGCGGGACGGTGGCCTGCTCGGCCTGGAGGGCCAGGGCGGATTCCCGGATGGGAAGGGAGTAGGTCAGGCTCTTCTGATAGTCCTCGGAAAGAAGGGAGGCAAAGAATTCCCAGACCCCGTCCTTCTCGGCGGCAGAGGCGCTCATGGCCAGCCTGTAGTCGGGCTGGATGGCAGGGCCGGAAACGCCGTCGGTGGGGAATCCCATCAGGGAGATGGGAGCCCCGAAGGTCCCCTTGGCCAGGTAGTTGTAGTCGGCAAAGGTGGCCACGTACTGCTGATAGAGAAGGGACCGGTCGCTCAGATAATAGTCGCTGAAGTCCTCTGTATAGAATTCCTCGCTGTATTCATCCGGGAAGCCGCCGGCAAATTCCAGGACCTTGATAAAGGAATCGGAATCAAAATTGCAGGTGCCCGCCTTCAGGTCAATGAAATCGGCTCCGTTCAGCTCCATGGCGTAGTAGAGGATCATGGACCGGATCTCCGATCCGAAGATGTTCTCGGTCTTGATGCCCTTCTCCCGGGCGATCTTCGTGATCTCGTCGATGGTGGCGCTTCCGTCCTCTCCGGTATAGGCGGCCTTGATGGCCAGGCCGGACAGGGAGAAGGAAGGAACCAGGAAGTAGGTCCCGTCGAAGGGATTGGCCGCTTCCATGACATTGGGCAGAAGGTCCGCCTTCAGGGCGCTGTCCTTTTCCAGCCAGGGGGTCAGGTCCTCGAATACGCCCTTGTCCACGTAGCTGCCGAAATCGAGCTCATTGCTGGCCAGAAGGATATCCGGCACATTGCCGCTGATGACGTCCGCGTTCAGCTGGTCCAGGCCCTGCTGGCCGTTGCCGTCCTCCGTATCATAGGAGGAATAGTCGCGGATGGCGATCCTGTAGGACTCGTTCTCCTGGTTGAACCGGACGACCTGGGACCGGACGCCGCTGTCCATGTAGTAGCAGCCCAGTGTGATGGTCTTTTTATCCTTGATCTCAGAGGGATCGACAGGGGTCAGGTAATGCAGGCCGCTGCCCGTGCCCTGGTCGCTCATCATGAGCACCAGCTCGCCTTCGCCGGTCTCCACGACCGCGTCCACATATCCGACGTCCAGGTTGGAATTGAGGAAGCTGCAGAGGAGGGAAGGCTGGTCTTCGCCGATGTTCCAGCTGAAAATGCCCGTATCATTGGTAAGGAGCAGGTCAGAGGAGGTGCCCCTGGCCAGGGAATAGGATTCCAGGTCCACGCTTCCGGGGATGTCCAGAGGCTCGGAGATGGACTGCTTTTCCGTATCGATCAGCTGATAGCAGGGCCCTTCAGTGTCATAGCGGACCAGGAAGATCCTGCCGTCCCTGAGGGTGATCATGGGGCTTTCCACCAGGTCCTCCGATCCTTCCAGGGTCCCGGTCATGCTGCCGGTCTCCTGGTCATAGACCTGGACGCCCTCTCCGTTGCAGACATAGATGCCTCTGCCTTCCACGAAGCCTGCGCCGGTGACGCCGTAATAGTCTTCATCGGCAATGGAATCCGGCTTGACCAGGGCGGTCCTCCAGATCTCTTTGCCGTCCTCGGCCAGGCGGAGCAGGGAGACTTCCATCTGGGTCACCAGATAATTGTCCTCGGCAGCTTCCGCGGAGTAGGTATCCATCTCCTCCTCCGTGATCTCTTCGTCTATGATCTCCTCTTCCGTATCCTCCTGGATATCGCCCTGATCGTCTGTCCAGGCCTCAGGGTCTTCCTCTTCCACATTGGCGCCGGGGTCCATGCTGTAGAGGGATTCCAGCAGATAGTAGGAGCCGTCCTCGCCGATCCCGACGATGGAATAGCCGGCGTTCCCCTCGGCGGGAATATCCGTCGTCCTGAAATCACTGCCGTCCGGCAGGAAGCTGCACAGGAAGGTCCCCATATTGCCTTCCATATCGAAATAGGTGCCCTGGGAATAGATCCTTCCGCCGGCAAGGAAGAGGGATTCCAGCGCGAAGGCCGTATCCTCCCCGAAAAGCTTTTCACTGATAAGAGTATCCCGGTAGACCCCTTCCGTAGGCGAAATGGTCTGGGAAGCCGGAGCAGGCGCGGCTGTGGAGCCGGAGCCGCTTCCGCCGCCGGGGCCGTCCGTTCCCTGTCCCGGCTGACCGCCGCAGGCCGCAAGGCTCAGGGCCAGAACAGCTGTCAGCAGGAGCGCGGTCCATCTTCTGATCTTTCTCATATGTTTTCCTCCTTATATGGATTCCTGTTCATACAGATTCTTCTTCAGCGGCCCTGTCCCTTTCCTGCTTCCTCCGGGCCTGGGCCTCATAGTTCCTGTCCAGGAGCCCTCTGACCAGAGTCCCCAGGGTCCAGGTCTTGCCCCTGTACCAGGATACCACCAGGACCACTGTCAGGACAGCCGGTATGACCATACAAATATACTGGATCAGGAGCAGAATGGCCAGCCTGGATTCCAGGGCCCTGGCCCGGTTCTCCCAGAAGGGATAGCGGATGGCGTTGAGCTGCATGCCCCGGGTCATGGTCTCTCCCAGGACCTCCAGGAGACTGTCGTCCGAAAAGCGGGCCGTATTGTCCACGATCTTCATGGTCTCGGAGTCGTGTCCGATCTTGTCCTCCACGATATTCTTCGCGAAGGCCGCCACGGGACTGGGCATGACGATCTCATAGCATTCTATCACGATCCCGTCATTCTGGCTGCCGGCATCGGCCTCCTGGCCCGGGTCTCCTTCCTGGGCGTCTGTCCCGCTGTCCTCCTGGCTGTCGCTGAAGGCAGAGGTGATATAGCGTCCCTCCGTATATTTCTGCAGGCACTCCAGAGGCACGTAGGCCAGGTTCTGGGCCAGGCCCGCCTCCACGGAGGCCCTGTCGGTCTCCCTTTCATAGACGCCCGCCACATAGTGGGGGATGCCCTGGATCTCTACCATCTGGCCCTCGATATCCGAAGATCCGAACAGCTTCCAGGCCGTATCGGTATCCAGAAGGATCCGGTCCTTCATGATGTCGTCCGGCAGGTAATAGTAGCCGGCGGCCAGGTCCAGGGGGTGGAAAAGGAAATAATTCCCGCCGGTGCCCACGGCGTTGACGGTGCAGGACCTGTCTCCCGCCTCTATGGTCAGCCTGCCCAGAGCGCACCAGCTGTCCGCGAAGAGGTCGGCGGCGTCCCGGATCCCCAGGCTCTCCCTGGTGACCGAGGCTTCCTCCAGTCCCTGCTGGATATAATACTCCATCTGCCGGATGGAGCCCGGGCTGACAGCCGCCTCCCGGGAGAAGAAGCAGCTGATCTGGGCCGCCTGTCCGGTCTCAGACCATCTTGTCCCCTCCAGCTGGTCCGGAAGGGTCAGGGCCAGTCTGCCCCGGACGGCCTTCAGGCACCAGGAGGCCGCCAGGAGAAGGAGGATCAGGACAAAGACCCTCTTCTTCCACTTCCGGATCCTCCCGATGAATCCTCTGATCTTAGACATCCGCGTCCTCCGCAAGTCTTACCTGCTCTCCCGGCTTGACTTCCCGGGAGGAGGTGGTGATGACATATTCATAGCCTGTCAGGTCCGCCGAAATGGCCGTCATGCTTTCATCGCTGGCTTCCACCGTGACCGGGACCTTCTGGGCGATATACCGGTTGCCCAGAGGGCTCTGCCGGCTCTGGACGATCAGGATGAACTTGCCGTCGTTGGAGGTATGGATGGCCGAATTGGGCACGCACAGATCATAGCTCTTGCTGTTCTGGGGCACGGTCAGGGCCACCTGGTCGCCGGGCTCCACGTCCTGGCACTCTACGGTAAAGGTCAGGATCCTGGCGTCCTTGTCCTCCTTGCTGCGGGAAATGGACCTGAGCTTGGCGGAGAAATCGGAAGAGTAATACCAGGCGTACTGGGGATCGGCCTTCTGACCGGTCTTGAGGGCCTGGGCCTCCTCCTTGGTGCAGGAGATATTGACCACCAGGTCCTTGCCCTCGATCTGGATCACGGCCGCCTCTGCGTCCTCCGCCGTGGTCTCGCCGGCCGCGTAGGTCAGGGAAATGATGGTGCCGGTCACAGGGGCCGTGACCTCGCTCCCGTCCCCGTCGCCGGAAAGGGCGTCCACCTTGTCCTGGGCCGCTTCTATGGCAGCCTTCTGCTCCCTGAGGTCCAGCTCGGTGGAAATGCTCTTCAGGACGGCATCCCTTTCCGCCGTTACGCTCTCCAGGGTCTGGTCCGCTTTTTCCTTCTGCTTGACGGCTTCCTCATAATTCCTGGGCGAAGAGCCGGAACCGGAGGAACCGGAGCCGGAGCCGCCCCCGCCCGTATTGGCGAAAAGGATGGCAGCCAGCCGGGAGATCCTGGCCATGGCGCCGGAGGCGTTCATCATGACGGAGCCCGCGAAGCCGAGCCCGTCGCTGCCGTCAGAAGAGGAGGACCCTCCCGAGTACCGGTTGACCGCCGCCTCAGCGCTGGAGGCGGACTTCTTGGCCGCGTTGTAGCGGCTGTTGACATCGGCCAGCTGGGCCTGCATGGTGTCCTCAGACCTCCATTCCCCGTTCCGGATCCTGGTGATCTCGGCATCGGTCAGATCTCCCGAGAAAAGAGTCTTTTCAAACGCGGTCTTGGCCTGGGCCAGCTCCTGCTGGGCGGCCTTGAGCTCTTCGCTGCCGCCTGCCTCCAGCTTGTAGATGACATCGCCCTTCTCCACCTTATCGCCCACCTGCTTCTGGACGGAGGCTATGGTCCTCTGGCCGGAAATAGTCAGGTTGTAGGGACTTTCCACCTCAGCGGTCCCGACTCCCCGGATCTGGGGAGAGATCTCGCCGGGCTCCACATACTGGACGGCGACCTCTGCCAGGGACCGGTTCATGATGGTATTGGAGAAGAAGGTCAGAAGGAGCATGATCACCAGGAACACGATGATGGCTGTCTTGATCTTCTCCTTCCTGCCTGTCTTTCTGACTGCTTCCGCCGCCATTGTCTCAGTACTGCTGTCAAGTTCGTACATAAATGGATCCTCCGATTCCTCGTTGCTGCAATACCTGTATTGTATCTGCACAGGACCGGTCTTCCGGCCCGTACAGGATCTGTTATTCCTTAATTCCGCCCTGATAGGTGATGCCCTCCACCAGATATTCTTCTCCGTAGAGGAAGATCAGCATGGGCAGGACCATGTAGATGACCGCCACCGCGAAGGCCAGGGAAATCTCTCCCGCGTTGATCTCCGACAGGAAGACCGACAGGGGATGCATCTCCTTGTTGGCCAGCAGGATCAGGGGCTGTTCCACCATGTTCCAGTAATCGATGAAGATCAGGATGGCTATGGAGGCCAGTCCGCTCCTGCACAGGGGCATGCAGATCCGGGTAAAGATCTGCCACTCGCCGGCCCCGTCGATCTCCGCCGCCTCGTAGACGGACCTGGGGATCCTCCGCATGTACTTGGACAGCATGTAGACGGCGAAGGGCGAGAAGATGCCCGGCAGCCAGATCGCCCTCCGGGTATTCAGGATCCCAAGCCAGGAGGAGACCAGGTAATTGGGGACCAGCGTGACCTGATAGGGCATCAGCATGATGATTATATATAGAAAGAAGATGATCGATTTTACCTTGCCCTCATACCGGGAAAAGCCATAGGCCGCCAGGGAGGCGACGCCCAGCTGGAAGACCACGATGGGAACCACATAGATCACCGAGTTCCAGAACTTGAGCAGGTACTCCGGGCTCTTGAAAAGGACCGTGGCGTACTGGCTGAAGGTGACCTTGTCCGGTATGAACTTGAGATTGACCTTCTCGGAAATGAACACCTTGCCGCCCTGCTGACCGGTGGCGAAGACCTGCCCGTAGTTGGCCGAGATCTCCGACGGGGTCATGAAGGAATTGGTGATGGTCAGGACGATGGGCATCACGAAAAGGACCGCGAATGTCAGGGCAAAGAGAAAGACCAGGATCCTCTGGATCCTCCGCTTCTTTTTTCTGTCGAATCTTTGAATATCCATGTAAGCTCCTTCAGCCCTCCAGGTCTCTGCCGATCCGGTCTTCCGCCCTGAAGAGGATCCCGATGATGATGACCATGACGATGCTCATGAGAATGGCGGCCGCGGACAGCTTCTGATAGTCCAGGGAGGCAAAGGTATTGTTCATGAAATGCTGGAGCATGTAGAGGGAATCGTAGGGGTAGCTTCCCGTCATCAGGTAGATCTCCCGGAAGACCTTGAAGGAATTGATCAGGGCCATGATCGTCACGAAGAGGATCGTGGACGACAGATAGCGGAGCTTGATCTGCCAGAAGATCTGCCAGCTGGTGGCGCTCTCCAGCCTGGCCACCTCCAGGATGTCCCTGGGGATGCTGGCCAGGCCGGCCATGAAGAGGATCATGTTGTAGCCCAGGTTCTTCCACTGGAAGAGGAAGGCGATGACGATGATGGCCTGGTCTGATTTCATCCAGTCTATGGGCCTGAAGCCCAGGATGCCGGTCAGGTCGTTGACCAGGCCGTGGTAGTGGAAGAGGACCTCCCAGACCAGGATGACCGAGGCCGTCGGCACCATCATGGGGCTCAGGAAGAAGGTCCTGAGGGTGCTCTTCATGGGGATCCTGGCCTCCATGATCACGGCCATCAGGAGGGACAGGGCCACGGCCGCGGGGACCGAGACCAGGGAGAACTTCAGGGTATTGCCGGCAGCCAGCCGGAAGGCCGAATTCTGGAAGACCCGGATAAAGTTGTCAAAGCCTACGAACACATGCTGGACCGGGTTGTTGACAAAGGAATAATAAACGACCACCAGAAAGGGCAGGAGAAAAAAGAGGATCACGCCGGCCAGAGAGGGAAGGATGAAGAGCCAGGAATGGAGGACCTCCTTCTTCTTTCTGGTCGTGACAGCCCCTGTCCGAATATGAGCAGACCGCCTGAGCAGCCTTTCCAGGTCAGAAAAAAACTTCATACTTGTGTATCCTTTCGCCCGGCCAGAAGATCCAGGGCCTCTCTGGCCAGAAGGGAAGCGTCCAGGCCCAGCTCGTCGGCCTCCGAAAGCACTTCCGTCAGGGACCGAAGGACGTCCTGCCGCTTCTTCTGCAGCAGGGCCCCGTTCTCGGCCACAAAATTGCCCCGTCCCCGGACGGGATAGATAAATCCGCTGCGTTCCAGCTCCGCGAAGGCCTTCTGTACGGTATTGGGGTTGGCGGCCAGGGCCATGGCCACGCTGCGGACAGAGGGCATCTTTTCTCCGGGCAATAAATCTCCGCGCAGTATCAGCTTTTTGTACTGCGCGGCGATCTGTTCATAGATAGGCCTGGAATCCTGATAATTGATGGCGATCATGTTAGGTCCTGTTCTGTGACTGGTCGTGTACTATCTCACTTAGTACACACATGATAGCACACTCCTCCGGCCCATGCAAGTTTTCCCACACGGCCTCCGGGACTTTTCCCCGGTCCTGATCCCTCTTTCCTTCCCGGGAGCCCCTCCCGGCCTTCCCGGGGACAAAAAAAGACGGGGCAAAGCCCCGTCCGCGATGGTCCCAATTGTATGGCCGCAGGATCTTCAGGAGGTCGGAGCCTCCTGTCCGCCGGTCTCCTTCCGGTCCTTGTCCTTCCAGAAATCCACAGGCTCATAGTCCTGGAGCCTGGCCAGAAAGCCCCGCTTCGAGAGAGCCTCCTGGATCCTGTCCAGGATCGCCTCTGAATCGGCCGTGACCGTATGATAGTGATAGCCGGCCGTCACGTTCTTGAGGAAGGTGGAGGTCCCCTCCGATACCGTCTGCATGTAGGCCTCCACATCGTGTCTGGAATGGATATGGAGGTTGGCCCTGAGGATCCCATAGAACTTGTGGAAGACAAAAACATCCTCCACCCGGCCTCCCAGGTCCACATAGAGAAGAAGCTCCTCCTTCGTCTCCTCATCGCTGTGTATGACCTTGAAGACCCGGCTGATGGGCTCCTGCCTGTAGATGAAATAGCCGAACTTGCCGGACAGGATCTCAGTCCCGCCCATCCTCAGAAGGGCAATGTCCTGTACGATGACCTGCCGGCTGACGCCGAACCGGGAAGCAAAGGTATGGGCCGGAACGGGTCTGTCGCTGCTTCTCAGATCTGCCAGGATCTTTCTGCGCCTCTCTTCTCCTGTCATGCCTTGACACCTCTTGTCAGAATGCAGAGCAGGGGGCCCCTGCCGGCTTTCACCGTGACCTCCCGGCCTGCCGGGATGTGGTTGGAGCATCCCACCGGCCAGGTATCTGTCAGGGTCCCCTGCGTCAGTGTGTACTGCATGCCCTCTATGGTCACGCCCTCGCAGGCGCCCTCCATGGCAAAAGCAGCAAAGATACAGTCCTCTTCCTCTGTCCAGGTCAGAGATTCCTCCTCCAGGATAAAGACCTCCTGGTCCTTCGAAAGGAGCCTGGCTCCCGCGCCGGCCCTTTTCAGGAACAGAAGGGTCTGCAGGTTGGCTATGGTATGGTCCAGCCGGCCGCCCAGGGCTCCGTAGATCCTGATGTCCCGGCATCCTCTTTCCAGGCAGTAGCGGGCCGCGAAGTGGGTATCCGTATCGTCCTTTTCCACCGGAAGGCGGACAAAGGAATCCGGATGGTCCTTTTCAAAGGCCTCCGTCCTGAAGGCAAGGGAGGCGGGCAGGGAATCATAATCCCCGACCATGCAGTCGGGGACAAGCCCCAGCTCGTCCATGCGGGGAAGGGCCCCGTCCACAGCAATGAGGACCGCGCCCTCAGGCAGGTCCACCCTGCCCCAGGGGGCAGGGCCCGCGGCGAACAGAACGCAGGTCTTTCCGGAATAGATCTGTTCCATGCCTTACTTCATCTGGCTGATGACTTTCTTGTTCTTCATGATGTAGTCCACCAGGGAAACGATGGTCAGGGCCAGGGCGATCCACATGATGATCTGAGTCAGGGTCTGCATCACGGGATTGCTCAGATTCAGGATCATCAGGATGACCATGATCATCTGGAAGGTGGTCTTGAACTTGCCCCAGTAGCTGGCGGCAATGACGATGCCGTTGTCAGCCGCGATCAGACGGAAGCCGCTGATGGCGAACTCTCTGGCAACGATCACGCAGACGATCCAGGCGGGGATCCGGCCCAGCTCGATCAGGCAGATCATGGCAGAGCAGACAAGGAGCTTGTCGGCCAGAGGATCCATGAACTTGCCGAAATCCGTGATCAGGTTGTATTTTCTGGCGATCCTGCCATCCAGGAAGTCGGTCAGGGACGCGGCAATGAAGAAGATCAGGGCGATGATGTCCTTGCCGGGGATGGAAGAAAGAAGGAAAAATACAAAGAAGGGGATCAGAAGGACACGGACCATTGTAAGTTTGTTGGGCAGATTCATACTCTTTCCTTTCTGCCGCCTGTCAGCGGCATGGTGTTCTACACCTCTTTTTTATTTCCAGGCTGATAAAGCCGGCCGATCAGATCATATTCCATGGAGCCTGTGATTTTGACTTTGACCAGATCTCCCGTCATCAGCTCTCTGGCGGTTTCAATAAAGACCATTCCGTCCACGCCGGGCGCGTCCCGATAGGTCCTGGCCGCGTAGACATCCTCTCCCGCGATCTTTCCCTCTACCAGGGCGTCCAGGATCCTGCCCTTCATGCGGGCCGCATTTTCAAAGGCGATCTCCTGCTGGGCCAGCATCAGCTCCTTCCGGCGCTTTTTCTTGACCGGGGCGGGGATCTGGGCCTTCATGCGGTAGGCCGGCGTTCCTTCCTCTCTGGAATAGGTAAATACTCCCAGCCTGTCAAATTTCATTTTCCTGATGAATTCCAGCGTCTGTCTGTGGTCCTCCTCCCGCTCGCCGGGGAAGCCGGCGATCAGGGTAGTCCTCAGGCAGATATCGGGGATCTCCCTGCGGAGCATCCGGATGGTCTCCTCCAGCTGGGCCCTGTCCGTCCGCCGGCCCATCCGGGCCAGGACGTCGTCAGAGGCGCTCTGGATCGGCATATCCAGGTAGTGGACCACCTTGGGCTCGTCCCGGATGGCCCGGGCGATCTCCGGCGTGATCTCCTCCGGATAGGCGTAGAGGATCCGGATCCATTCGATGCCGCCGATCTGGCCGAGCCTGTGCAGGAGCTCGGGCAGCTTCTTCTCCCCATAGAGGTCGGTCCCGTAAAGGGTGGTCTCCTGGGCCACCAGGATCAGTTCCCGGACGCCCTTGTCTGCCAGATCCTGGGCCTGCCGGACAAGCCCCTCCATGGGAGCGGACCGGTAGGGGCCTCTGACAGAAGGAATGACGCAGTAGCTGCAGCCCTTGCCGCAGCCCTCGGAGATCTTCAGGTAGCCATAGTAGCCGCCTGTGGTCAGGATCCGTTTCCTGTCGGGAACGACTTCCTTTCTCAGGGAGTCCACATGGATCTTGGAGGTCTCTCCCTCTCCGGCCAGGACCCTGTCCAGAGCGTCTGCCAGAGCCTCCTGGGCGGTGGTGCCGATAATGGCATCCACCTCGGGGATCTGCTCGGCGATCTCCTTCTGATAGCGCTGGGCCAGGCAGCCGGCCGCGATCAGGGCCCTGAGCTGGCCGCTCGTACGGCGCTCTCCCAGCTCCAGAAGGGTATCGATGCTCTCCTTCTTGGCGTCCCCGATGAAGCAGCAGGTATTGACAACGGCAATATCCGCCTCCTCCTCATCGTCCGTGAAGCTGTAGCCTCTCTCAGACAGCATGCCCAGCATTTCCTCGGTGTCGACAAGGTTCTTGTCGCAGCCGAGGGACACAAAGAGGATCTTCATTCCGCCTCTTCCGGCGCGGGCTCGCCTGCGGGTTCTTCCTCTTCCATGGTGATGACGGGTTCCTCAGCCTCTTCGGCCGCGGGACGCTCATCCTCGGAAAGGATCCGGATCTTGCCCTGGTTCAGCTCCTCCACGGCGATGGAAAGGGGCTTGTCCTCGGGACGGGTCTCGATAAAGGGCTTCTTGCCGTCTACGATCTGACGGGCCCTTCTGGCTGTTGCCATAACGATGGAATACCGGCTGTTGATGACGGGCTTTTCGCCTTCCGCGACATCAGCGTTGACGACTTCCATAAGATCTGCGTAAGAAGGATGGATCATGCTTTCTCTCCTTTTCTTTTTCTGACTATATCCGCAAGTTCACTGGTAAACCTGTTGACAAATTCCATGTCCGGCCTGTATCCCTCCGGACGGTCCTGGATCAGGCTGTGCAGAAGATCGGCGCAGGCGTCCAGGTCATCGTTGATGACCATGTAGTCGTAGAAGGGGATGCTCTCCGTCTCCCCGATCCCTCTTTCCAGGCGCTTCGTGATCACGTCCGCATCCTCTGTGCCCCTTTCCACCAGGCGCCTTTCCAGCTCGGCGGCCGTGGGGGTGGCGACGAAGATCAGGACGGCATCCGGATAGATCTTCCGGATCTGCAGGGCGCCCTGGACCTCGATCTCCAGGATCACGTCCCGGCCAGCGGCCAGGTTCTCTTCCACAAAGGCCCTGGGGGTCCCGTAATAGCGGCCGTTGTAGCCCGCGTGCTCCAGGAAGCCGTCCTCCCGGATCAGGCCCTCGAAGACCTCGTCCGTCACGAAGTGATAGTCGACCCCGTGGGTCTCATAGCTGCGGGGGGCCCGGCTGGTCATGGAGACCGAAAGGGCGTAGGGGTGCTTTTTCATCAGCTCTTTGACCAGCGTCCCCTTGCCGGCTCCTGAAAAGCCGGATATGACGGCGACTCTGGGCTTATTCATCTGTGTCATCTGTTTCTGCCTGTGCCCTTCCCCGGATCGTTTCCGGCAAAAGCGCCGAAAGGACAATCCGGTCATTTTCCATTACGATCACGGCCTTGGTCCGCCGGCCCTGGGTGGCGTCGATGGTCCTGCCGTCCTCCCGGGCCCTGGCCACCAGTCTCTTGACAGGAGCCGAGTCCGGACTGACGATGGCGATGATCTTGGCCGCATTGACGATGTTGCCGAATCCGATATGTATCAGTCTGCTTTCCATGCCGCCTCTTTTACTCGATGTTCTGGATCTGCTCCCGGATCTTTTCCACAGTGGTCTTCAGGTCGATGGCCCTGTCGGAGATCTCCAGGGAATCCGACTTGGAAAGGATCGTATTGGACTCCCGGTTCATTTCCTGGGCAATGAAGTCCAGCTTGCGGCCGATCCCCTCATCGCTGTCCAGGGCCTGCCGGGTGGTCCCGATATGGCTGCGCAGGCGGACCAGTTCCTCATCCACGCAGACCTTGTCGGCATAGATGGTGACCTCCTGGACGATCCGGGCCTCATCCACGGCGGAATCCTCCAGAAGCTCTCTGACCTTGTCCAGGAGCTTCTGCCTGTAGGCCTGGATCAGGGCCGGGGACCTTTCGGTGATGAAGTCCACGTCGGCCTCCATCTGGTCCAGTTTGGCCAGCAGATCCTTTCTCAGGAACTCTCCCTCCCGGGTCCGGGCCTCCAGGAACTGGCCGGCCGCTTCAAGAAGGACCTTCCTGAGGAGGTCCCATACCTCTTCCGGGTCCGAGGTCTCTTCCTTCATGGAGAAGACATCGGGAAACCGGGACAGGTGGGAAACGCAGATATCGTCGGTCAGGCCGAAGTCCGCGGACATCTGTCTGAGAAAGTCCAGATATTCCCGGGCGATCTTGGCGTTGTAGACCACGTCGACATTGGCCTGGGCCAGGTCCTCCAGACTGATGTAGACATCCACCTTGCCCCGCTTGATGGAGGCGCCCAGCTCCTTGCGGATCCTGGCCTCCAGCTGGTTCAGCTGCCGGGGCATCCGGATGCTGAGATCCAGATAGCGGTTGTTGACGGATTTCATCTCTACACTGATCCGGTACCTGTCATTGGACATCTCTGCCCTGCCGTAGCCGGTCATACTTCTGATCATGCCTGCATCCCCCTTCTCCATCCCCCCGGACGGAGCAGTCCTGACGCCTCTGCCTGGTCAGGCAGGGCCTGTTGTCTGGTCATACATCCTTTGATTATATCTATTGCCGGGTCCATCGTCAAGCCGCCTTGCCACCCGGACCTCAATCAGTTATCATAAACTGAAGGAAAAATGAGCCCCCTCGTCCGGCAGCGGGGAAAAGCCCGGCCGGACGTCCCATAGAACCATCAGAAAGGCATATCCATGGCATTCGACGGCATTACCACCGCCGCCCTGGTCCGGGAATTATCGGACCTTCTGACCGGCGGCAGAATCAATAAGATCGCCCAGACCGACCGCTGCGAGCTGGTCCTGACCATCCGTCCCCTGAAAGAAAGAGGGGGAGGCCAGGTCCGTCTCTATCTCTCGGCAGACCCTTCCCTCCCTCTCTGCTACCTGACAGAGAAGAACCGTCCCTCTCCCCTGACGGCCCCCTCCTTCTGCATGCTCCTGCGCAAGCACCTGCAGAGCGGCCGAATCGTGTCCGTCAGCCAGCCCGGCCTGGAGCGGATCGTCCGCCTTGAGATCGAGCACCTGAACGAGATGGGGGACCTCTGCCGCCACTTCCTGATCATGGAGATCATGGGCAAGCATTCCAACCTGATCTTTGTGGACGAGAACGAGACCGTGGTGGATTCCATCCGCCATGTCTCCTCCATGGTCTCCTCTGTCCGGGAGGTCCTGCCCGGCAGGCCCTATTTCGTTCCCGATACCCTCCATAAGAAAAATCCTCTGGAGGAGGACCGGGAGGCCTTCCTGGCCGCCCTCTCCGGCGCCGGCTCCGATCCCGCCGCCTTCCTGGCCAGGTCCTATACAGGCCTGTCCCGCCAGGCAGCCGAGGATATCTGCCTCCGGGCGGACCTGGTCCATGACAGGAGCGCCCTGTCCCTGGACTCCGGGGAAGCGGACCGCCTCTGGGCCGCCTTCTCCGGCCGCATGGAAGAGATCCGGAAGGGCAGCTTCTGCCCCGCCATCTACTATAAGGACCAGGCCGGCGCCCGGGTCCCCGCGGACTTTTCGGCCCTGCCCATGGCCCTCTGGTCCGACCTGACGGCCCGGCAGATGCCCTCTGTCTCCGTCATGCTGGAGACCTTCTACGCCGAAAAGAACGACCTGACCAGGATGCGGCAGAAGTCCGCCGACCTGAGACATATCGTCCAGACCATCCTGGAGAGGGACCTCCACAAGTATGACCTCCAGATGAAGCAGATCCGGGACACGGAAAAGCGGGACCGGTTCCGGGTCTGCGGCGAGCTCCTCCAGGCCTACGCCTACGACGTGCCCGAAGGGGCGAAGACCTATGAGGCCCTCAACTATTATACGGGCGAGACCATGACCATCACCCTGGATCCTACTCTGACGGCCCAGCAGAACGCCCAGCGCTACTTTGCCCGCTACAACAAGCTCAAGCGGACCTATGAAGCCCTTTCCGGCCTGACCGAGCAGGTAAAGGCCGAGATCGACCACCTGACCTCCATCCGGACCTCCCTGGACCTGGCCTCCTCCGAGGGCGACCTGGCCCAGATCCGAAGGGAGCTGGAGGAAAGCGGCTTTGTCCGCCGCCAGTCCTCCCCCGGCAAGGGAAAGGCCCGGATCCCGGCGGCCCGCCCCCTCCACTATATTTCCTCAGACGGCTTTGACATCTATGTGGGCAAGAACAACCTCCAGAACGAAGAGGTGACCTTTAAGATCGCCGATCCCACCGACATCTGGTTCCACGCCAACGACATGCCCGGATCTCATGTGATCCTCAAGGCCCGGGGCCTTCCCCTGGACCAGATCCCGGACCGGTGCTTCCTGGAGGCCGCCGCCCTGGCCGCCTGGTATTCCAGCGGCCGGGACCAGGGCCATGTGGAGATCGACTACGCCCAGAGGCGCCACATCAAAAAGCCGGGCGGGGCAAGACCCGGCTTTGTCATCTACCATACCAACTATTCCATCCTGGCAGGCACGGACATCTCCATGCTCAGGCTGGCCGATTCCTGAAAAGCCCCCGACGCTAAGGAGGGGCCGGTCCCGGATCCGCGATCCGGGGCCGGCCCCTCTCTTTTT